>CAZFVW010000136.1:0-4938 GCA_964522285.1 uncultured Thermoplasmata archaeon
TAATCCGTTTCGTGAAACAGGTTTTTGGTGACGAATACTTGAAGACCATAGGGACCAACATCTACACAAAAAAGATAGACATGGAAGGCGGAACGGTCAAACTGGTCATACAGGATATAATGGGTGAGAAAGCATACCACACTGTCAGAGAAGGCGCTTTCAAGGGGTCGACAGGGGCTATAGCGGTAGCAGACATAACCCGACCCAAATCACTTGACAGCTTGATCGACGAATGGATACCGAAATACCAAGAAGTATCTAGTGGATCCAATCCGATAATTTTGGCGGTGAACAAGTTCGACCTTCCAGAGAAAAAGATAACACCAGATAGATTGAGAGAGAATTCACAATATTTCGATATGAGTTTCTACACCTCGGCGAAAACAGGTCGTAACGTAGAAACAGCTTTCAAGATACTCTCTTCTAAAGTTTCGGAAAACCTCCAGCTTCACATCGAGGATGTAATAGACGTTGTTTCCGAGAAGGATATCGATACTCCACGCAAGTTGTTAGACGCACTGCTTGCATACGCCTCGGAACTAGGGGACATACCTTACGATGAGAGAGAAAACATCTTGGCTGACAGCGGTATCGAAAAGTTCGATCTGGAAGAAGATATAAAGGACTTAGAAGAGGAGGAAGTGCTGGGGTTCGCTGAAAGAGTAAAAACGAGGTATGAGGAAAGTGATGATGACTATTCGCTAGAAGCCGTCGAGGAATTGCTGTCCCGATATCATGATAAGAAGTGACATTAGAAGACTTCTTGATTAAGTATATATATGCTATCGACATTTTATTTATGATGGGATTTGGGATATGTCTGAAGATAAAGCAGAAGTGGAAAAAAAGACCGAATCGGAAGCTTTTAAGAAGTTCGATAGAGGTAAAACACCTATAGATCTGGTTAAAGAAGGCATATGCTCCACAGAAGATGCGGAACGGATATATGGCCGATACATGGAACTTGCGGATCTAGAGAGGTCAGAATCGAGCCATGAAGATATGATCGATAAATTATCCACTCAGATCGGTCTCCTTGGCTCTAGATTGGCGAGGGTAGAACTGCAGTACAGCGAGTCCCTAACCCTTCCAAAAACGAGAGAGTGCGGTAAATGCGGTAATAAAACAACTTACAGTGTAGGTGTATTGTGTCACAAATGTGGGGAATTAGATGTATTCGATCCCGACGAAAAAAGAAAAGATTATCTTCAACATATCGATTTCGAAGGATACAGGCCCTGGGAAGAAGATGGAGAAGAGACCGAAGAATAGAGCCACACTTAATATTGGATTTTTTAATTAATAATCTAGTTATTCTCAGTATATTTATATAGTTCTAAGACGTAGTATATGTTCCGGGAGAATAACAGAAGACTATAATATCTCTATATAATAGTTTATAGGGATACGGCACACAGAGATCACGATAAATAGACCCCTGGGACTGTTCATTTGGGAGGGTGCGAACAGCCTCAGGGGCACTCAATATCCATTCTTTAAGTTCTTTTTGGATTATATTTAGTTGTATAGATCACCTTATGGTAATAGATATTGTGAGGGTGAACATTTTTCTAGACTTCTCTTTTCTCTATACTGTCGAGAAAGTTACGCGAGAATTTCCCTGCTCGGTAGGTGTCACCCACAACGTCCCTTTTCCGTTGAACGTAAAATGAACGTTTGTCATAAGTTATACGCTGTAGGGTCGTACATCGCTGCTGAAAACTTTGGTTGAGGAGGAAATTACCAATTAAAAAAGGCTGGAGGCTCCAACAGTTTACAGACCCCGAAAAATCAAGTGGTGTTTTTTTATGATCGTTCACTAGATTTGCACCCTCTTCTCGAGCGAAGTCTAGGTCCATGATATCGTTTCCCTTACCAGAGTACATCCTAGGTGTACCCATTCTAGAAGAATAGAAAGAACGATACTCCGACATAGGGAAATTCGTGTTCATGATCTGTTCACCCTCAACTAAAAAGGGTATCAAGATGTATTTAAATGTTTTTTTATGAAGGCTTTTTATAAAATTATTAGAGTGCTTTTCAAAGGTGATGCACGAAAAATTTTTAGGTAACCTAATCCAATAGGGTCACGAAAAATGATGGACGAGATATCTAATATTGTAAAACAATCTTCTTTTGACGATTTCGCTATCAACGATGAACCTCCGATCGAGGAAGAGATGTCGGAAACTGAACGCATAGAATTCATAAGACGGCATGGAACAGATGAGATGAAAGCGGGACTACGTTCTGTTTTCAGCGGTAATAAATACAAACCCAAACGTGACCGCATGTGGGAGAATCGCCTTCATAAAGGTAAAAAGATGGTCAAGACAATAATCAACAGCAATGATGATATCGAGATCGAACTTTGAGCCTTCCTGACCAACATATCAACGTCGAAATCTATTTATATATTGTAACACAATCCTGTTCTGAGTGTGAAAGATAGTATCCCACTGCTCAGAATAGAGCTAGTTTGATAATATCCGATTGGAGGAAGAATCTATGACGGATAAAGATGTAGATGGTTTGAATGTATATGGAAGGACTTTATTGGGTAGATTTGAAAGCGTAAAGAGGGGTCATGGAAGAGATGGGGTCGATGACGTTTTCAGAAAGATGATCAAGAAGGGATACGATGGTCCGAGTCATACCGGTGAGATAGAATATGAAGAGAAATACTCTCTTGAACATATGTTGATATTTCTAGAGAGCTATATGGATCTCTACGGCGAGAACGATTTTGAGATGATGAGTAGGAGGGCTCCGAACATGAAAGAGACTCTTGGCTGGTATGTAAAGTGGTCAAAAAAGCCCCGAACCTTATTGAAGAAATCAAAAAAATATTGGTATGATTTCTACGATTTTGGCAGACTTGAAGGGAGAAAGACCGGTTCTGGCGAAGGCATCATAAAGGGTTTCGACGTGTGCGTTGTTAAACCCTTATTCTGTAAGAGTCTGACAAATTATTTCGAGGGGGTCATGGAAACCATAGATATCCAAGCTAAGGCAGAACACACCAAGTGTTCTTTGAAAGGGGATCATTTTTCAGAATGGAAGATCAAATGGTAGATGTAAGATTTAATCTCAATTTCATATATCATATTGGTTTAATTCTGATTTTAGATTGTTGAAGTCCTTTTCATCTAATGCTTTTGGATAGACGGATACTAAAATTACCCCTTCGTTTAAGGCGTTCACATCGCTTATCCTTTGGATAAAATTAAGCACTTCTTTGAAACCGTTGTTAGAAATAAGGTATTCTATACCGTGGATCATAACGATCCCCCTTTTTGCTTTTAGAAAGGATGTAATGATCTTGTTCATAGATGTTTTAAAGTTCTCTGGTTTTATCGTGTTAACTCCATCCGTCCCGTCGATAGTACTTAACCAGAACATCGGAAAGTCTTCCCCCTCAAATTTATCTTTTATTTTTGGGGGAAACAATCTGGTAAAACAAAGGCCAGGTATACCTTTTTTTAGAGCATCTAAAAAAGTATTGAAGGTAATCGCTGACCTTTTCGTCTCTTCGATCACAAGGTATGATTCGCCTTTATTCATATTGGGAAGAGATATATCTGGAACCTTTTTTTCAACCATCTCTGAGAGTTCCTTTTCAACCTTTTTTTCGTTTCTAGACAAGTGAAAATAACCGTCTTTCTCCTCACAGATATAATTTTCATTTAACAGTTCTGAAACGATACCGGATATGAACCCTGATAGAAAATAATTGTCATATATATTGGAGTCATAAGTTTTTACTCTGATATCTTGATTTTCTACTTCTACTGTCATGTTCGTAACACCTGAATGAACTGCAGTCAGTGTGGCTTTCGTAGTTAAATCATCTAGATCGCAGGATTCTCCACTAATACGGACTATGTCTTTACCCCATTCGCGCCCAAATTGATAAACCGCAAAGTCCGCCTCATCTTCCCCTCCAGTCTCTTGTATAGTATCTCTCAAGTAAGTAACCAAATCCACTGGCATAGAAACTAATTTCGTCATTCATTATCACCTTTTAATATCAATTTTCCTAATTGTTTGAAGGCCTCTTCTACGTTCTCTCCGGTTTTAGCACTAGAAAGAAAATATGAGAACTCTATGTCGAATTCGTTTTCCTTCTGGTCGGCCCATTTCCAAAGTTCCGAGGAGGGGACGGGTTCGAAAGAAGGTACATTTTCATAAACTGATCTGTAGTATTCGATGATATTCTCGTGTTTTTCCTCGATATATTCTTCGAAAATTTCGAAATTTTCGTCTATATTCCCAACTTCTTCTCTAAAATCTTCCAAGATATCGAATTTATTCCCCACCACTATGAAAGGTATCTCACCAGTCACACTGAAGAGATCCTTCAACCAGAAGTTTATATTTTCAAAGGAGGCTTTCCTTGTTAGATCATATACTATAATGGCACCTTCAGCTCCAGAGTAGTTAGAAGCATGTAGTTTTGTGTTAAGTTTCTGACCGTATATGTCCCATATCATGAATTTTAGGTCCAAGTCTTCGAGCTCTTTTTTCTTGACGTTCACACCTATCGTGGTGATATATTTGTCATCGAATTTCTGATCCACGAACCTTCGGACCAATGATGTTTTACCGACTGCGCCATCTCCCAGCAGCACGATCTTAGCCGTGCGAGTATCCATAAAATGTTAAATGTATAGATGGTATAAATAGATGATTATGCTAGCTTGATGCGAAATTTGGGTAGGTCTAGAGTGACCATGGGGGCTATAAGGAAAGAGGGTATGATGCTCCCGCGTTAGAAAAATGAACAAACGATTTTTCCACTAGGTCGCATTAAAAAAAATTTAATGCTCCCACGTCAGAAAAATGAACAAACGATTTTTCCACTGGGTCGCATTAAAAAATTTAATGCTCCCGTCGGGCATTGTAATTCGGGTTCGTATTCCCACCATAAACTATATT
>CAZFVW010000137.1:0-4925 GCA_964522285.1 uncultured Thermoplasmata archaeon
AATCTTACTTCGTTCTGGGTCATCACTTCACCGTTGTCCTTCACGTAGATCAGATCTTTCCCCCCGTTCTCAACATCTATCCTTATCTCATCTGCACCGGCGTCGATGGAATTCTCGACGAGCTCTTTCACCACCGAAGCCGGTCTTTCGATGACTTCCCCGGCTGCTATCTGGTTTACGGTTTGAGGGGATAAGACCTTTATCTCACTCATCTTCAGACCCCCCTAGGTCTTTTTTCATCTTCCAGAGTTCGTTCATCGCTTCCATGGGAGTCATATTGTCGATATCGAGCTCTTTTAACTTTTCAACAACAGGATGGGAATCTTTTTCCGTGCCCCCATCTCCCTCGACATCGAAAACGACTTGAGTGAACCTAGGTCCGCCATCGCCGCTCTTCATCTTGATAGAGTGCTCATCCTCGATGTCGCTAAGGACTTCACTAGCCCTTTTTACTACCGGCTCGGGAACCCCTGCCAGTGAAGCAACATGCACTCCATAGCTCTCGTCGGTGTGCCCTTCTCTTACCTTCCTCAGGAAAGTCACATCGCCTTCGTCTTCTTTAGTAGCTACGTGCACGTTCTTAACCCCCTCTAATGACTTCTCCAGTTCTGTCAATTCGTGGTAGTGCGTAGCGAACAAAGTCTTAGCACCGATCTCTCCAGCGATATATTCCGTAACTGCCCACGCGATGCTCAATCCGTCGAAAGTGCTCGTTCCACTCCCTATCTCATCGAGCAGTATCAAACTGTCTTCAGAAGCGTTGTGTAATATATTGGCCAGTTCCACCATCTCGACCATGAACGTGGATTGTCCCTTCGTCAATGCATCGAGAGATCCCACCCTGGTAAAGATCCTATCTACGAGACCTATATGCGCCTTTTCAGCGGGTACGAAACTCCCTATCTGGGCTAATAAAGTGATCAGAGCGATCTGTCTCATATACGTGGATTTGCCCGACATGTTCGGACCGGTTATTATGACGTAGTGATTCTTTTTCTGATCCAACCGGGCATCATTGGGGACGAAGTCATTGATCGTTTTCTCTACCACGGGATGCCTACCCTCTTTGATATCGATCCTGCCGTCCATGGATATTTCCGGCCTATTGTAATTGTGCCTGACTGCTATGTAAGCAAAATTCGTTAAAGCATCTAACTCCGCAACGGCCTCAGCTGTCTTCTGGAAACGTTCCGTCTCATCACCGATATCTTTCCTGATGTTCTTGAATATCTCGTATTCAAGAGCCTCCATCTTCTCCTCAGCGCTGATGATCTCTTCTTCCTTTTCCTTCAACTTTTCAGTGTAGTACCTCTCGCTGTTCTTCAAGGTCTGCTTTCGAGAATACCTTTCTGGAACCTTATCTGTTTGAGTCTTGGGGACCTCGAGATAGTAGCCATGTACTTTATTGAATCCCACCTTGAGTTTTGATATCCCCGTTTCCTCCTTTTCATCCCCCTCCAAAGAATTGATCCATTCCTTCCCTTCCCTGGTTTTCTTCTTCAACTCATCTAGGTCATCATCGTATCCCTCCTGTATGAGTCCACCTTCCTTCACGGTGGTCGGAGGGTTTTCTACCAATGCGTTATCGATCATAGATAAAACATCATCTAGAGGGTCTATCCGTTCTCTGATCTTCATTAATTTATCGCTTTCCGCTTCTTCCAACATCTCTTTAAGAGGTGCTAATTTTTTCAGAACATTACCTATGGAAAGTAGGTCCCTGGCGTTGGCGTTCCCGTAAACAACTCGGCTTATCAACCTCTCGATATCAGGCATACCTTTGATCTGGTCTCTGATGTCATCTCTCAGGAAAAGCGAGTTCGACAGTTCCTCGACTGAATCAAGTCTTTCCTCGATATCGTCCAAGTTCAAAAGGGGTTTTTGAAGCCAATTTCTCAGTTTACGAGAACCCATGGCAGTGATGGTCTCATCTATTATGTTCAAAAGGCTGCCTTTCTTTTTTCCTTCCCTTAAACTCTGGAACACTTCTAAATTCTTGAGAGTTGTAGCATCAAGGGTCATATAATTATCGTTAGAGTGGTATCTTACCCTTTTGATGTAATCTATGGTCCTTTTCTGTGTATCCTCTAGGTAATCTAAGACCGCACCAGCCGCTCTTACCGACATCTCCTTATCTTGAAGACCGAGTGACTCCAGCGATTCAGCACCGAAATGGTCGAGTATCTTTTCTTTCGCCGTTTCATAACGAAAAGAATCTGAACGGTGTTCATTCACCATCATCTCTATCTCTTCTTTTAGATCACTGGTGAAATCTTCGTCATCCCTTAGTGAAGGAGGTAAGATGCACTCTGAAGGTTCGTATCGAAGAAGTTCTGAGAACATATCCTCTTTATCTTCTCCCTGGGTGACGTAAAAATCTCCAGTTGAAATATCAACGAAGGCTGTACCATAACCAGTCTCATCGCTGCTGTTTTTGGAATATAAACACATCAAATAATTGTTTCCTGAACCCTCTAGAAGTCCTTCTTCGATGACCGTTCCAGGGGTCACTACCCTGACAACTTCTCTCTTTACTAATCCCTTCGCTTTACTCGGATCTTCCACCTGCTCCGCGATAGCAACAGTATACCCCTTCTTTATCATCCTCTGCAGGTATGAATCCACTGAATGATAGGGTACACCTGCCATGGGGACGGGATCTTCTTTACCTTTGTCCCGAGTGGTCAAAACGATATCCAGTTCCTCAGATACCGTTCTGGCATCATCTTCGAACATCTCATAGAAATCCCCCATCCTGAAGAATAGGATCGACTCTGGGTACTGCTGTTTTAGGTCGTAATACTGCTCCATCATCGGTGTCAGGTCGCTCATGAGATGATATCTCCAACTAATGCATTGAGAACCCCATAATAAAGATTTTCAGACGAAGTTTGTGAGATTATCTCGATATATCTGTTTTTTTCTTTCTCTTGATGATGGTGAATACGGAAACAGATATAGTTAACAAGAATATCAGTAGATAATTCAGGTCCAAATTTTTCTCCGAGCTCAAACTGAGGTCATCTACCACTTTGCTCGAACTACCTTCGGTTATGATCTCTTGTTTCTGACCATCTTTTATCTCATCTCCACCATCGTCATACTTGATCCATTCCTGTGTTTCGAAGTTAAAAGGACTCTGATAATCTTCGTCGAATTTTACACTCCATAAAACATCATAATCGGCATCGTTGTAAAGCAAGTATCCGTTACTCATAGACATAGTCAGGTTACTGAAATCTTCTTTGAAGATATATTCCAAAAGGTATTCCCTAGACTCATTGAATAACCCTAATTTCGAAACTTCAGGTGGTAATGTGTCACTAGCTATTCTTTCTGTAACTGATGGATATCCGACAAGATTCCAACCCGGTTTCAAAGTTATATTGGTAACGGTATCTCTAAGATTTGGTCCATTTGCAACACCTCTATGATACAGTTTTACCCATATCCCGAAGGTATTATTCACCATAGGAAAATCACGATTGTATTGTTCAGCTCGACCTTTTTTATACGTATGCCATAACCCGTCTTTGTATGTTATCGCACTTTCCCATTTTGCACTGGCTAATAGTTCTTCAACAGGTATTCCTTCCTGCTGCCAAGGAATTGAAACGAATTGAGTCCCATCGGTAAAGTTGATATACACATTTGTGGGGTCCATCAAAGGATATTCATCTACGTTCCCACCGAACCCTCCTATAGAATAGTTAGAATCCCCGATACCATCAGAGCCATTTATATTTTGATCAGGACCGTGATTTTCATCTACTCCTGTGTAGTCGCTCCAGTAATTCCCCCCATAATCCCAGTATTCACCGTCTAGAGGATATGTCTTGTTGTATATATTGGTCTCGCTATCATCCGCCTGGTTATAGTTATCGATGAAATTATTATGAACAATCCTATTATCGGTGGAAGCAACAGAATATAAGCCAAAATTGTTATTTTTGAAGGTGCAGTTATCGATCTCATTATTATTTGATAATGCCATGTATAGCCCAACTGAAGAATTAACCATCATCTGGAAGGAAATTTTTACATAATGGCAGTCTACCAGAAATATCTGGCCTGCCCTATCATAAGGTGACAAGATCTTATTATCTACCCCCTTTAAGAACATCAGAGGAAATCTATTCACGGTATTATTCTCTACCTTATGAGATGTCCAGTGTTCTACATTCCACCCATATATCATCATGCCGCAGTTCATCATACTGTTGTTCTCGATAGTGACAGATTCAATAGTTCCTTCTCCACCATCGAGTACCAGCCCGTAAGAAAAGTTTACGATGTAATTCCAAGATACGGTTCCGAAGCTTGAGTTCTCCAAAATGATACCATGACCCTCTCCGTAGGTCAAATTGTTTCCGATGATATAACATTCATCTGAGTTAACAAGAAAAATGCCGTGGAAAAAGTCGAAAGTATCCCCTTTAGTTATTTCGTTTTCTTCTAACATAACGTCATAACAGTCGGTCAGTTTTATACCCCTGTTACTGTTCTCGATAAGATTATCTCTTATCACTGTTCCTTCGATTTCTTGTGCATAGACACCATAATAACCATGGACATTCATCACATTGCTTTCGACTGAACCGCCAAGCACGTTGAAAAGGACTACCGCTGCGTTGGGGAAGTAGGGTTCTGATGATGAGTTTCTCCAAGCGTACTCTAACTTGTTTTGTGTTATGACGAAATTATGTGTTGTATTACCTATGTAGATACAGTAACCACCGCCTAGGTCATCTCCTCCTATGAGATATCCCTCGATGATGTATGGATTACTGATACTACCATCGCCAGCCCAACCCTCGTTAGTAGCCATGTTCTCCATCTCCGTATCGCTGTCGATCCTGAACATGGAATGGACCGTGTAGATGTCCACGTTGAACGACCACTCGAACCCTATACCGATGTTACCA
>CAZFVW010000138.1:0-4836 GCA_964522285.1 uncultured Thermoplasmata archaeon
ATTTATGTGTTTCCATCGCTATGGAGTAGTATTAATGATGTTCTATTTCAGACGTGTGGTTGTATTTACCTTACTCATCCAAGTGGACATCCATCTGCGGATACGGTATCTCTATCCCCGCTTTATTGTATTCGTTATAGATGATCTTCGTCAGGTCATGCCTCAGTTTCCAATAATCATCATTTTCAGACCACGGTTTCAATGTCAGACTTATCGAAGAATCCGCCAGTTCGTTCACAGTTACATTAGGTTGTGGATCATCTAGAATCATCTTGTGTTTCTTCATAGCGTCCATCGCCACGCGTATAGCTTTATCGATATCTTCACCGTAAGCTATACCAATGTCGATATCGACCCTTCTGTGTTCCTTACGGGAATAATTTACGATCGGTGACTGCCATATCAGGCTGTTCGGCAACGTGATATACGTGTTGTCCGACTTCATTATCTCGGTAGACATGAGACCAACTGAATGAATATTTCCTTCCATCCCTTCGATAAGGACATGTTCATCCTTATGGAAGGGGCGTATGGTAGATAGCCATACACCTGCAGCTAGATTGTTTAAAGTATCTTTAAGGCCGAAACCGAATATCAGACCTAAAGCTGCGGATAAACCCAACACGGCGCTGCTGACTTGAACACCTAAGTTAGCCAGAGCTATCAATATTATCACTATGTAGTATATAATACTTAATAATTTTGATAAAAATGTGGATAACAATGGAGGTACCTTCGTTCTATTTAGGGATCTTATAAATATACTTAATATAACCTTAACGATTATCCAACCTGCGATGATCATCAATATCGTGGTTAAAACCTGAAATATCGTTATGTTCATGTAAGGGATACTTTGCTCTAGATCCATATCTATCACTTTTTAAAGGTTAGATACATCGAGGTTATATCTAGTTTTCTTTTGACCTGAACTTCCTCTTTCACTCTAAATTATTAATAATATGAGTTCTTTTCAGGGCACGGTGTCCGCGAATGGATATGGCTATACTTCTCACGATAACGATATTCTTCACCTACATTGCAGGTGTCGTTATGTTCAAGCCCCTGCTTGATAAGCTCGAAGAAGAAGGTTTCGTGGGGTACGATATGTATAAAAAAGGTAAACCGCCAGTTCCAGAGATGGGTGGGATAGGTATCGCCTTTTCATTCTTGGCGGGTATCCTCTTCATCGGGACGTTTTACGAGATCCCATATGAAGGATATCTTATAGTTTTCGTTTTAGCCCTATATTTTATATTCGGATTGGTGGACGACATACTCGGGGTCAGTGGAGGTGAAAACCTAGGATATGATAAATTCTTCAAGGTGATAATCCCGCTCTTCTTCGTTTTCCCTCTTATACATTATGTAGATACTTATATCGACTTGTGTTTCTTCGGAAATTATGAGATCGGTTTATTCTATTCTTTTCTATTGATCCCCGTATTCGTCATGGTCTGTGCGAACCTAGTCAATATGTTCTCTTACTACAACGGCCAGTCAGCAGCTACAACCCTTATAATCATAGTTTTTGTAGTCGTTAAATTATATTCTGTCGGACGATATGAACTGCTCTATATCCTATTCCCCCTCATAGGGGCGGTTCTTGCATTCCTTTCTTACAATATCCAACCAGCTGGTGTCTTTCCCGGGGACAGCGGAGATATGTTCATGGGTGCGATAATAGGTGTAGCTGGAGTAGTGGGTAAGCTGGAGATATTCGTTTTTATAGCCCTTCTTCCTCTTACGATCAATTTCCTCATGTTCGCATGTTGGTTCATCCAAGAGAAAGGGGATGTCAAGGTAAAATTCGGAGGGGTTAGAGAGGACGGTACCATCAAGCCACCTAATCCAAAAACTTTGATGTGGATGTTCCCTTATTACTTCAGATTGACTGAACGACAGACCAATTATATCATGATAGCTCTCGTTTTTATCTCTTCACTATCGGCTTGGATCATATGTTGAATAGGTAAAAAATAAATATAACACGATTTCTAGGTTAGATAAATACTGGAGAACTTATGGAGAACTAAGATGATAGTCATATCCCTTTCTATATTCATCGCCTTTCTGGTATCTTTATTAGTTGCTAGATGGCAGATAGATACATTCTCAGAGGCGGGATTGAATGGAAAAGACATGCATAAAAGAGGGGAACCAGAGGTTCCAGAGATGGGGGGACTTGCAGCCATAGTCGGGTTTATCGTCGGTTTGTCTTTATTATTGGGCGAAAAAAGCGGTATAAACAATCCAATATTTTTGACGGCGGTTATAGGGATCGTGGGAGCGGGATTCATCGGCATGGTCGATGATATGGTGGCTATAAGACAGAGAACAAAGGCCTTACTCCCTTTCCTTTTCACACTTCCATTCGGGATACAGATGATGGGGGAATCGATACATTTCTTCGGGATCACCATAAATCATCCATACATCGTGCTGCTGGCGGTTCCTTTCGGCGTGACCTGTGCAGCGAATGCATCTAACATGCTCGAAGGTTTCAATGGTCTAGGTGCGGGTCTGAGTATCATAGCAGCGACTACTCTGATCGTGTTGATCTACATGAATGAAGGATCCCAATTTGGATTGTATATATTATATCCTCTATTAGGTGCCATCCTAGGTTTCGGAGTGTTCAACATCTATCCCTCACGGGTCTTCCCAGGCGACACTTTCACACTCTTCAGCGGTGCAGCCATCGGTTCAGCAGCGATAATCAGCGACATGATAACACCAGGAATTATTCTGTTCATACCGATGATACTGGAATTCTTCCTCAAATTTAGAGGGGGTTTCGAGGCGGAAAATTTCGCTGATAGGGATGAAGAAGGCTATCTATCTAGTGTCCATGATGAGACTGAAAGCATCACCCACTGGATCGTAAAGCATCTAAGGGTAAAAGAATGGGAGTTAGTGGTCGTAGTTTGGGGTATCGAAGCCGTATTGAGTGTTTTTATCATACTTATATTCGGATTTATGTGAAATTTTGAGATAGTAGTTCATATCTGTTCTATAAAGCTTATCAAATTATTTACCGCTTCACCCCTGTGGCTGTAAGAATTCTTTTCTGAAGTCGACATCTGTGCGAATGTTCTTTCCTCACCATCGGGTTTGAATATCGGATCATAGCCAAATCCTCCATCGCCTTTTTGTTCTTCCGTGACCATCCCCCTTGACCTACCCTTGAAAATAAATCTATCACCGTTTTCATCGATAAGTCCTATTATACATAGGAATTCAGCTTCTCTATCCTCTATATTATCCATCAGCTTTAATATCCCTTCGCAGCCGATGGTATCCATGACGTATGCGGAATATACGCCAGGAAAGCCATCAAGATGATCTATGAAGAGTCCGCTGTCATCTATCAAAACGGGTTTATACTCTTCTAATTGCTCTAAACCGAATTCCACAACTTCTTCAAGTGAATTAGTCTGTATTTCAGGGTAGCCGATATCTAGCATCTCTACCTCGGTATATCCTGAAAATTTTCTCTTGTATTCCTTGTATTTTCCCTCGTTCGAAGTCACAACATTCAATTTCTCTCCCAATTTCATAGATATCTTCCTCTAGATTCAATATCTTCCACTTTTTGGATGACTTTCTCGGCATCTTCGTATTCTTCTCTGTAACCAGATAGTATATCTTCGTATTTCTCTATCGGGTCATCGTGGACACTGATCAGCGCTTCTCTCATGAGATGAATATCCACACCCATGGATTCATATGTGGTGTCTTTCTCTCCCAGACTGAAATCTATGAAAGAATAGCTGTCGGTGTCTTCAGAGTATAATATGTTGGATGTGGTCAGATCACCATGTGTTATACCCGCTTTGTGTAGCTTCCCTATGTATCCGCCTACTTTTTTGAGATCTACGGGTAAACCCCTTTCTATCGAATGCATCAATCTTTCCCCGGATATGTATTCTATTACCAGTGTCGTCCTATATTCATCTAGGTCGTAGATTATAGGAACGGGGACTCCAGCTTTCCTTGCTTCTCTGAACAACCTTGCTTCCTTTCTGATCCTCTGCTTCCTTATCTCAAGATCTAGATCTGGTTGTCGGTATCCCTTCACGAGTCTCTTTTTGATGACTACTTCTCTACCCCTCCACGACCCTTTTCTTATCTCGGCTTCAGCTCCTTTGGAGATGACTTCCTTTTCCTCCACATTCATGTCCTATTCTATCTAATCTTTGGATTTAATATTTTGGAATGGTGTATCCCAAACTATATATTTGACAGTTAACATCGAGCTGAAGGTGCCCAGATGGCAGAAGAAAACAGAAATAACGATGAAATACGCGAGACGGAGATCATACCGAATTATCTAGAGAATCCCCTAGGTAGCGTCCTTATCAGTTCCGGTAATACGAAGGTTATATGCACGGCTATGATGGAAGGATCGGTGCCCCCTTGGATGCAGAACAACGAAGACATAGAACAGGGTTGGTTGACGGCTAGGTACGGTATGCTTCCCGGCAGTGGCGAATCCAGGATCAGGAGGGAACGCCACGGTGCTAAAGGTAGGACCAAAGAGATACAAAGGTTGATAGGAAGATGTCTCAGAGCTTCGATGGATCTGAAAAAACTCGGAGAAAGGACCATCTGGATAGACTGTGACGTAATCCAGGCCGATGGGGGAACAAGAACTGCATCTATAACCGGTGCATGGGTAGCCATGAATATAGCTATCAAAAAATTGATGAAAGATGGGGAGATCGAGGAAGACCCGATCATAAGGCAGATCGCTGCGATAAGTACCGGTATCGTCGAGGACGAAGCTCTCCTGGATCTGAAATACACTGAAGATTTCGGTGCTGATGTAGACAT
>CAZFVW010000139.1:0-4815 GCA_964522285.1 uncultured Thermoplasmata archaeon
CACAGCTCTCACACGTCTCTCCTCGTCCTTGTCATCCAATGCTCTCTTTATATCTTTGACCGCTTTATCAGAACCGATCTCTCTCAGTATCCATGCGGCGTGTCTCCGGATCCACTTGTTATCGTGATCAAGGGTTATATCGACCAACTGATGCACAAGCTCTTTCCCACCTGCCTTACCTAGAGCCTGTGCTGCATGCCAGCTCACTTCTTCATCCGTCAGAGCCACCCGAAGCAGATCTTTGACGGCGCGTTTATCTCCGATCTTGCCAAGTGCTACAGCAGCGTGTCTTCTCACTTTATCATCTTCATGATCCAGCATCTTTATCAGTTTCGGAACAGCCCTTTTAGTTCCAATCTTACCTAAGACCCAAGCCGCGTGCCTTTTAACTTTGAGATCTCGGTGTTCTAGTGCATATATTAGTGCATCAATGGCTTTCTTATTGGCTATGTTCCCCAGGGCTAAAGATGCATACCATCTGACCCGATCATCCTCGTGATCAAGAGCTTCGATCATCTCATCTACGATCTCTTCACCTCCCATCTTGCTCAAAGCCCAAGCCGCGTGTTTTCTGACTTTACTGTCAGGGTGATCTAGAGCTTTGATCAAGTCCTCCTCAGCGCTCTCATCACCTATCTTACCGAGAGCTACGGCTGCGTACCATCTTACACTCGCTTCGTTATCATTTAATGCGTTTGAAAGGGACTGGATCGCTTTTCTACATCTGAGTTCTCCTAAGACCCATATCGCGTTCTTACGGATCTCTTCGTTCCTATGGTTTATTGAATTGATGAAGTCGTCTATAGCCCTATCGTCGTCTATCTTTTCCAGAGCTACGGCGGAGTGTTGTTTGACTTTACTAGATTTGTCTTTTAACGCCGCCCAGACTAAGTCATCTATCGCCTCATCTGCGCTCAACTCACCCAAAGCCCAAGCAGAACGCCATCTTTTTTCTTGATCACCTACGTGAAGTAGTTTGATGAGTTCATCGACATCACCCTGTTGCATCAATCCGTCTACTATGTTCATCTTCCAAGGCACCCTTTAAGCACCCTTATTTCTAATATTCTTTATATATTTTAGTCTGATTTACCAACCCGAAGTGAGATAAAATAAAAATATTTTAAGAGAAAGGGTTTGGATAAGCGATCAGAGTTTACTCTATCGCTTAATCCATGTGTGGCTCTAGTTTCTGTTTGATCTGTTCCTTCGGTAGCGCCCCTATCATCCGATCCACGACTTCCCCGTCCTTGAAGACTATCATCGTAGGGATGCTGGATACCTGGAATTGGCTTGCTGTCTGTTTATTTTTATCAACGTTGACTTTACCGAATACGGCTTTTCCCTGCAGGTCTTCCGCCAACTCTTCGATTATCGGTTCGACCATCTTGCACGGTCCACACCAGTCTGCCCAGAAGTCGACTAGTACCAACGGATACTCGTTCAATTTTTCCTGGAAATTCGAGTCGTTCAGCTTCACTGGTTCGTCCGGAAAGTTCGCTCCTTCTTTTTTTGTCATGATCTCTTTCACCTTCTTTTTCTTTATATCTTCTAATTCTTTATCATCACTCATGATCTACACCTCTCAATTCAGTCTTGAGAAGATCGCTCTCCTCTGTGAGTTGATCGATAAGCACTTCTCTGATGATATCGCAGGCCTCCAATATCTTGGGCTGCGACAAACGATAGTAAACGTTGGAACCTTCTCTCCTGCTCTTCACCAGTCTTCTGCGTTTGAGCTCCCCGAGATGCTGTGAGATGTTTGACTGGCTGGCATCTACCTCAGATACCACTTGACTCACCGTCTTCTCACCGTCCCTCAACTGTTCCATTATACGCAGCCTGGTGGGATGCGACAGCATCTTGCAGAGGTCGGCGTGTAAACGCAGGAGTTCGTCGGGCTCACGTTCACTATTCACCATATTCGAATATTCTAATACCATTATATGTAGTTTTTGGTTCTGTACATAAAGATTTTATTTGGTTTTACGTTCTCATAAATATGAAAGAGAAACAAAAGAGCGAAGTACAGCGTTTCAAAGAAGAACGCGAGTCCCTGAACGAGATAGTCATGGACTACGGCGGGCTGGAGATGAAGAGGTTCTTCAATCTGGACACGCAGGTGTACGAGGAAGGTGAACTGTCCAAGAAGTTCAAGGAGATGCTCGGGCTGGTTGCATCTACGGTTCTCAAGTGTGACGACTGCATCGAGTATCACATCATAAACTGCGCGGAAGAGGGAGTTACGGATGATGAATTACAGGAAGTGATGTCCATAGCCATGGTGGTAGGCGGGTCGATAACCATACCGCACGTCAGGCGTGCTTTCAAGCTCTGGGACGAGATAAAAGAGGGAGAAGATGAGTGAGATAGATACCGATGAGATACTGGAAAAAGTGGGACAGATAATAGATTCAGAACTATTGACGGATGAGAAACTGGAACAGATCTGTAACTATCTGAAAGAGGATGTACCTCACTACGACTGGGTGGGATTCTACTTTGTAGAGGATGAAGAAAAAAAGCAGTTGGTACTCGGACCCTTCGTCGGGGAGCCGACTGAACACACCCACATTGGTTTCGGAGAAGGGATATGTGGACAAGCTGCTGATCGAGAGGAAAATTTCGTGGTCCAGGATGTTTCCGAAGAGGAAAACTACCTTTCGTGCAGCATCGACGTGAAATCCGAGATCGTGGTCCCGATATTCAAGGATGGAAAGGTCGTGGGTGAGATAGATATCGATTCTCACGAGATCGAACCGTTCACTGAAAAGGATGAAGAACTGCTGGAAAGGATCGCAGAGATGACGGCGAAAATACTATAATCCTTAACTCGCGTTAATGTAAGGATAAGAATGGGTGAAAAAGCTAACCGACTGATCGAAGAAGACAGTCCATACCTTCAACAGCATGCATACAATCCGGTGGACTGGTATCCTTGGGGGGAAGAGGCTTTCGAGAAAGCAAAGAGAGAAGACAAACCGATATTTCTATCTATAGGTTACTCCACGTGTCACTGGTGCCACGTCATGGCCCACGAGTCTTTTGAGGATGAGAATGTCGCTGGATTGATCAACGATACCTTCGTTCCCATAAAAGTGGATAGGGAAGAGAGACCCGACATAGACGGGGTCTACATGAGAGTGGCCATGTCCATGACAGGAAGTGGTGGTTGGCCGCTGACGATATTCATGACCCCCGAGAAAGAACCGTTCTTCGCCGCCACGTATATACCAAAAGAGAGCAGGTACGGGAGGACCGGGTTGATGCAGCTGATCCCCCGGGTGAGAGAACTCTGGGAAAGCGAGAAGGATAAGCTCGTAGAGAACGGAAAAAAGATACTGGAAACAGTGGGTGAAAAGCAGAGTAGGTCCAAGAGAGAGCTGAAAGAAGAACACATCCGTAAAGCGTTCACGGAATTCGATTCCATGTTCGATGAAAAGCACGGGGGATTCGGTACGGCTCCGAAGTTCCCATCGCCCCACAATCTCCTGTTCCTGACGAATTACTACGATCCCTTTGAGAAAGAGAAGGCTATGGAGATAGTTCAAGAAACGCTGGATGCTATGAATAACGGAGGTATATACGATCATATCGGAAAAGGATTCCATAGATATTCAACTGATAGAAGATGGGTACTTCCCCACTTCGAGAAGATGCTCTACGACCAGGCCATGCACATGATCGCTTATTCAGAAGCATACAGCGTGACAGGTGAGGAAAGATACAAGAAAGTATGCGAAGAGATCTTGGATTACCTGGAAAGAGATATGAGATCGCCAGAAGGTGGATTCTATTCCGCCGAAGATGCCGATACGGAGGGTGTCGAAGGAAAATTCTACACGTGGACAGAAGAAGAGATCGACGATGTTCTCGGCGATGAGGCTGAACTGTTCAAAGAAGTCTACCACGTTGAGAAGGATGGTAATTTTAAGGAAGAATCGACTGGAAAGAAGACCGGGGAGAATATCCTTTACATCGGGAAAAAAATGGCGGATATGGCTGAAGAGAGGGGTATGGATGTCAGTACACTCGAAGATAAGTTGAGGGAGATGCGGGCACGATTGATGAAGGAAAGAGAGGATAGAAAAAGACCGGCGAGGGACGAGAAGGTACTTACCAACTGGAACGGTCTAGTTTTAGCCGCTTTATCTAGATGTTATCTGTCTCTTGGTGAAGAAGAGTTTTTAGAAACTGCCAGGGGAACAGCCGGTTTTCTCTTAGATAATATGATGGATGATGATCACACGCTCCTCCATAGATTCAAGGATGGGAAAGCGGCTATAGAAGGAAATCTCGAGGACTACGCTTTCATGTCATGGGGTCTGTTGGAACTGTACCGTGCAACAATTGATGTGGGATACCTGGAAACTGCTGTGGATATCACCGACAAGATGATCGATATCTTCTGGGACGAGGAGGATGGTGGCTTATTCTTTGCAGAGAAAGGAACCGAAGATGTTCCAGTCAATTTCAAGGAAGTGCACGACGGTGCTTCCCCATCGGGGAACTCCGCAGCGGTGATGGTACTCTCGTATATATCGAATATGACAGGGGATCCAAAGTATCAGCAATACGCAGATGAGATGATCGAGTTCTTCGGAGGAAAGATCTCACTGAGACCATCCCAGTACTCGATGTTCATGTCTGTATTTACACTTATAAATGAAGGTTTTACCGATATCGTCGTCGCAGGTGATCTAGAGAAGGAAGAGGTGAGCGGTTCACTTAACATGATCATGAAAGAAAATAGACCGGGTACGATAGTTCTCCATAAGGATGAAGAGAACTCTGAAATGTTAGCCGATATCGCAC
>CAZFVW010000140.1:0-4789 GCA_964522285.1 uncultured Thermoplasmata archaeon
AAAAAAGGAGAATACAGGAAATTCGAAGGTCACATGAAGGCAGCCTTGAAAAAATTTAGAGAAATGGGTATGGTTTGGTGGGCTGATAAAGCAGAGGAAGCACTGAAATCAAAACACTGAGGGATCATAGGAATTCAAATACTCTTTTTCCACAGCAGATACATCCCTCATTCCGCTTAATATCTGTGATCTGGTATTCGTCTGTCCACAAGTCTATGGTGAGGAGACCTTCTCTCACTTTGTTTTCGACCAGATACTTGACCGCTTCAGTCGCTGCTATGTTCGCCATGGTCCGTGGTATACTGAATAATATACCTGCTTCAGCACCTGTTTCGTAAGAGTGTTCCTCAGCTTTATTTGGCATTATACATCTAAGGCAAGGAGTCTTGCCCGGGATGATGCCCATGTTCATACCGTAAGTACCCATGACCGCAGTGTATATCCAAGGTAGATTGTTCTTTACACAGGCATCGTTAATAATATATCTCGTTTCTAGATTATCTGTTCCATCTAGGACTAAGTCTGAACCATCTATGAAGGTTTCTATATTATCTGGACCTATGCGTTCTTCTTGTATTTTGATATCAATGTTCGAGTTTATCTTTTTCAACTTGGATTGGACAATTTTTACCTTCGGAGAACCGATATCATCCTCGTTGTAAAGGGTCTGACGCTGTAGGTTCGACTCTTCAACGATGTCATTATCAGCGATCCTGACCTCCCCAACACCACATCTTACAAGTGCATCTGCTATCACCGACCCAAGACCACCTACACCTACGAGTGATATAGTGGCTTCGCTCAACTTTTTCTGCCCCTGTTTTCCGATCTCTGGTAAAACCGTATGACGGGAATATCTATTCATGTTATACTCCTTCTTTAAAATGTAACTTGAACCTACATTTAATAATTTATTATCTAAGTATTTATTCGAAAAATCTTCCTTTATGGAAACCTGAAGCTACTCTGGAATTCACTATGAAATCTCCGCTCCTCCTGAAAAAGAAGAATATCAATCCAAGCTCTAAGAAACCGAATACAACACCAACGATTGGAATACGGAGTAGGTACTTGGTTACGTTCCTTAGAAATGACTTTTTTAAAGACAAATGGTCTCCCTCTTCATCTATCACTTTTATCTTCAACAATCTCTTTCCAGGTGACGCCCCCCATATATTTTTTGATTCGAAAACAGTGAAATAAGATATGAAGAAAGCGCTCAAGGTTATGTGTATCCATAGATCTTTAGCATTCTGAAATAGGGCGGGGTACTCGTAGATATTGGTTCGGACGAAGGCGAGCTCTGAAAATTCAGCAGGAGATATTATCGACTGTTGGAGTAAGACTATCAGAAATAGGATAACTAATAATTTATAGATCGTCACGTCGATGAAAAAGGCTACCGCTCTGGTGAAAGGATGAGCGTCTATTATCGAGACGCTATCTCTGCTATCTGGCAGTGAAGACCATATCGATTTTCCCTCATCGGGTAGTAGTTTTTCCATTCTTACAGATGTATCTCATCTGTCCAAGATATAAATTCTCTTCGACTAAGACCAATTTGCGATGAAGGAGTAAGAACGTTATTAAAAAAATTCAAATAATCAAAAATCGATTAAGTTCCATGCAATACAAGATTTATGGTGATAATTTAGAGGTCGTGGCATGTAGGTTCGGAATGAACGAGATAATCTACGGAGAAGCGGGAGCTATGGTGTATATGTCGGGGAACGTTACGATGAACGCGGAAGCGAAGGGCGGATTCTTCAAGGGTATTAAACGTAAATTCAGCGGAGAATCGTTCTTCTTGACAAAGTTCACGGTTACTGGTGGAGAAGGCATCGCCGCCTTTGCCGGAAACGTTCCTGGAAGGATCAAGCCTTTGACCGTTACTCCTGGGAAGGAATACCTACTACAGAAAGACAGTTTTCTGGTAGCTGAAGACGGTGTCGATCTTGATATAGCGTTCCAGAAGAAGCTAGGCGGTGCTTTCTTCGGAGGTGAAGGTTTCGTACTTCAGAAGATGTCTGGGAACGGGACTGGTTTCATCCACGCTGCAGGGGATGTCATCGAGAAAGAATTAGGTTCGGACGAGATGTTGAAGGTTTCAACCGGCAAAGTCGTCGCATGGGAAAGCACTGTTGATTACGATATCCAGAGAAGTGGTGGCGTGAAGAGCATGATGTTCTCAGGAGAAGGTCTGTTCGTTACAACTTTGAGAGGGCCAGGGAAGATATGGCTGCAGAGTATGACCCTTCCGCAGTTAGCTGCAAGTCTAGTGCCGTATCTACCGCAGAGAGATAGTTCTGGGAATTCCGGTATCAGGATAGGTTAGAAAGATATGAGGAATATACTGATCTGGACGATAGGGGTACTCGCGGGAGCTTTCATGATCCTGATGATAATGCTTTACCTAGATATCATAGTCTTCTTAGCGGTATTCTTAGGCATATCTTTGGTCATCGCATATATCTTCATCGGGCTGATCTTATTTCTGGTACCTATCGTCTTGATCCCGTATTACCTACTGAAGAAAAGATCGGATACTCAAGATTGCGGAAGCTACGATCTAGACGATTTCGAGTAGGCGTATGTTTGTATTAATGGATAGAATCTTTCTTATATAAAACCAAAAACTATAAGTATACTTGCACACGTATGCATATATGCAAATGGAGATATAATGCTCGACCGAGACGCTCTAGCTGGAAAAAATCCTTCGCCCGTTGATAGGGAAAAGATGGATTTTGCTGTATGTCTGGAGCGTGCGAAGAGAGTGGTCGACTGTGAAAGATTTACTGACTTGTTAGACAGGACTCTTCTCACTTTGGAAGATTATTATTAGTTACTCACCTATCACGATAATCACCCTCTACAGGAAAACAGATACTGTTTTCCTTCGATTTCCGGAATAAATTCCGGAAAATCCCTCCCTTTTTTTAAGAAATTTCTTCCGTGTAATCCCTCCCTTTTTTTGATACTTACAACTCAAAAAATTTAATAAGGAATACCACTTCTGAGTTTCACCCTTGGGGGTATAGGGTAACACGGCATCCTCACGGGCTCCAGTTACGTGGAATGATCGCCAACTGGGTTTACTGACCGGTTATATCGGATCGCCAGGATTTCTTTAAATTCTGGCGTGAAGTGGAATCTATGATTCCTCTGGAATGATGAATAACTGGAGCGGTGACCTCGTAATATACTCGAAGGGTAGCTCCCTTCGTAGAAGAAACCCGTTGATCGGGGTTCAAATCCCCGTGCCCCCACTATACCTCAGGTTCATATCGTTTAGTTATTTTGCTATTTTTATACAAAATTTACTGCGAGTTATAATCGATGTAGAATGGCATGTTAGAAGTCATTAAAGTTTATTTTTCCAAAAAATTTTTCTTTTTTCCTTTGCAAAAGACTTAAAAAGAAAATTCCCCCTCTGCCCCATGGGAACCCTTTTTCCATTTTTCTAGCAGAACTATACCTTTTTCCATTTTTCTAGCAGGTTATAGACACCTTTTCGCACTTACGAGTGGATACATACATGTGTGTGTTATTTGACATAAAAAAAGGGAAATTAAGGGCTTCTATCCCTCTTTCAATTTCCTGACTTTCATAGCGATATCTACCGGTGTCTCAGCTTCATCGAAGCTGTAACCGTACGCTTTTTTATCTCTTACATCGATCACCTGCCTACCTTGCTCGGAATCTCTGATCCATATTCCGATCTGTGTTCCCTTTTCAAATCCTTTCTCTCTGAGAAATTTTTCGTATTCCGGCACCTTTCTACCCAAAGGCAACCCTCCGGGTGAGATCCTATCGGAGTGGATACTCATAGATATCCCCTCCTTGCGGGTATAGGGTCAACTTCTACCGGCACATCGTATATCTCACCGTGTGCAGGACCCTCTAGGAATCCTTCTCCGTCACACACCTTGCAGATCGTATCCTCGAATTTACAAAGAGGATAGGTAACAACAGGATCTACTCCCGTGCCCTTACAGTGTGGGCACTCGATCACAACTTCGTATCCTTCTAGATCTACATCGGTGGTCACTTCCATCTTATCGGACCCCCTGCTGTTCAAGGAGTCCTGATACGGTGACCACTTCGGGAGGATTCTCATCCTTCCCGTGCCAGTCTTTGACCACCTGTTTTATGGCCAGGTCGTATTTCCTGGGAGGTATCGTGGAATAGATGATATCGACGTCGTTTTCTACCTGTGCCCTTCGGTTGCGGAGGGCCTGTTCAAGTGCCTCGCTCTTGTGCTCCTCGATATTCTGCTTCATGTAGGCCTCGTTGTAGTGTTTCAACCTCAACGAGATGTGCCTCGCATCCCAGAAGGTGTGTCTATCGGAGAACTTGAAGACTACCATGTCGTCTGAAACTCCGTCACCTGTATCGTGGAGCATGGTCCTCGTGTAACCGCGGAACTCTTCGTTTCCGAGCACGAAGATACGTTCGATATGCAGATCTATATCTTCAACCGCATCTTCATCGGTGAATCCCTCGATACCTTCTTCTTCAGGTGGTCTGTGATCACTCGCTTGATCATATAGCTCTTGGACTATTTCCTTCAACTCTTCGAAGGAATTTGCCTTCTCGAAGGCGGCAGCGCCCCAGTGGGAGTAAACCTTCTTTTTACTTTCCAGGTTTACGATGTGTGCTCTGCACCCCATCTAAAGCCACCCGCCTTTTTCGTCAAGTCCCTTTAATTCTGGGACGTACAGTTCTTGTTCATTTTCCTTGCTACCCGGCTCTGTCTGCCCGCCGGCTTGGGCTTCTATGTTCTTAG
>CAZFVW010000141.1:0-4774 GCA_964522285.1 uncultured Thermoplasmata archaeon
CTGCTTTATCCATAATTTCTATATGAACATCAAAAATACCTTCGGTCAGCTGCTCATCAAAACGATCATAATTGAGGGTATAATTGTATATGTCGGTATGTTGATGTATCATACTTACGTTGTCAAAGGAAAGACCTAGTTCAGACAAATTTAGATTTACACTTTTGATATCTCCATCCATATCCCTGACTTCTGTTCTGAATTCTAGCTTCTCGCCGGGTAGTAAATCCATAGAAGCGTTTTCTTTCCAAGTTATACCATCCTCAGAAACGTTCGCTGATACTATCTCCGGAGGTCGGTTTTCCAGATATTCGTGGTATATATCATAGATGCCGGTTTCATTGCTTTCTTCCCATACTGTTCTGTTTTCGTAGATCGAAGGTGCTCTTATATTAACTTCATATACCTCTGCTATTTTGAATTCAGATCCACTATATCTATCATAGCACCAGAGAATATCTTTTGTATTAACACCTGTCTCATTTTCATACTGTTCCACGTACAATATCCGTCCACCGTATATGACTGGCTCTACTTCTGGGGATTCATTTTGCGAAACGATCTCTGGATCGTAGTTAACATCCTTCATATAGATATCATTATCACCCCCTCTACGTTCTACCCACGTTAAAGTATCAAGCCAGATAGAGGGTGAATGTTCGTTGATATTGGACTCATTCGCTATAGGGTATGTGGAATTTCCCAGATCGGGGTTGTCGGGATCTTTGTAATCATAGATACCATCCGAATCACCGTCTTCCGTTAAATTGAATAAAAATACATCTGCATTGGGCCAGTTCGTTTCTTCGCTCCATACTATTTTATCATCATATATGGCTATATCTTCTTTTGCGTATGTTGTATCACGAATAGTGTAATATTTATCTTCCTTTAGATCATACAGCATAAGTTCAGTTCCCTGGCAGTAAACGATTTTATTTTTATAAACACAAGGCAGGATATCATCTTCGCTGCTCGTAGTCAATCGAATTTCAGTTCCTGGTTCGTTTAGATCGATATAATATATATCCGCATCCCCATTCCTATAATCCTCCCATACTACTATATCCTCCCAGATATCAGGATTGCGCTGGTCAGAATCGTTAGAAACCAATTGAATTGTGTTTTTAGATGTTGTATTATAGATGTAAATGTCTGCATTCCTCGTCCCAGGAGCACTCCAACCTAAAGGCTCATTCCTAAAATCTTCCCAAACTATACTCTCACGCCATATGTCTGGATGGAGCTGCCAGCTTGAATTGTCAGATACATTATTTTTTGAGGTAGGTGAATTGATGATCACTGTATCATGATCTAGCGAGACCTCATACTCACTATCGAAAATCGGGATAAATACTGTTGAAAAAACAAGCAAAACCACTATCCAATATGCTAATCGCTTCATCTAGATCGAGTAAATATAGATGTTTGATTATAAATGGATTACCCTTCTATTATCTTCATTATAGTTATTCCCTAGTTTTAAACGAGATTCTCCGAGATATCTTCACCTTTCATCTCTCTTTCACAGTAAAGGCATCGTATCGTGACTGGGTCTCCACCGATAACCTTGAATTCTGATTCTACAGGTTCTCTCTGATTTGTTATACAAGTTCGATTCCTGCATTTTACGATACCCCTCACCGTACTCGGCAAGTTGACTCTGTGTTTTTCGACAACTTCGTAATCTCGGATTATATTTATCGTCGCTTCTGGAGATATCAGAGCGATCTTATCTAGTTCTTCGCTTCCCAGCTCCTTTTTCTCCACCTTCACGATATCCTTTTTATCATCACTGCTCTCCACATTCATAGCGATACTAACCACCGAGTCAAATTCTTCATCAGCGATACCTAATATTTTAACGACTTTGAGCGCCTGACCTTTACTTATATGATCTATAACTGTCCCTTTCTTTATCGGTGATATCTTTATCTTCTTATCTTCACTGTATTCCATTCATTCCACCTCCAATAACATATCTAAGAGGGCCATCCTGACGGGAACACCGTTGCCTGCTTGTTCAAAGTATTTAGCGTACGATGTATCATCTACGTCCGGGGTTATCTCATCTACTCGAGGCAGTGGGTGCATTATGACAAAGTCTTCTTTTACACCTTGGAGTATTTTGCTGCTAACGTTGTAAGAGCTGGCTACCTTGTGGTATTCTTCATCATTGGGGAACCTTTCCTTCTGTATTCTAGTCATATAAAGCAGATCTAGATCATCTATAACATTGTCCAGGTTCTCCTCTATATGATAATCGATTCCCTCCTCTTTGACTTCCTTGATGATCTCGTCGGGCATCTGAAGTGAAGAGGGCGCTATGAATGTCAATTCAGTGTCATACATCGCAAGTGCGTGAGTCAAAGAGTGAACTGTTCTACCGTATTTCAGATCCCCAGCTATACCGATGTGGTTGTTAGATATACCTTCTTTTTCAGCTTTTATCGTAAAAAGGTCCAATAGGGTTTGAGTCGGATGTTGTCCCGCCCCGTCTCCTGCGTTCAATATCGGCTTCGTAGAAAATTTTGCCGCCAATCTAGCAGCACCTTCTTGCGGGTGTCTTAGCACTATGATATCAGCATATTCCGCCGCTACTCGGATAGTATCAGCAAGTGTTTCCCCCTTCTTAACAGATGAGATTTCGGGATTGGCGAAACCGATCGTATTACCCCCAAATCTCTTCATCGCGGTTTCAAAGGAAAGCATAGTCCTAGTACTGGGTTCGAAGAATAGAGTAGCTAATATTTTACCGTTCAATTTATCTGTCTTTTCTTCACCTTTAGCTATAGGGACCAGCTTTTCAGCATAATCCAGAACTTGATCGATCTCATCTACCGTAAAATCCCTTATTGAAACTACATGTTCCATATCGAATCCGGATACCATCATATCATCATGGTTAATAGAAGAGTATGATATATGATTTTGGATTATGTAGAAGTCATAACGAAAATATCATAAATGCCAATTCATAAAAGGCCTGCTTTCTGGAGAGTCATTATGTCTTCGGTACCTAGTTTTTCACCCTTCTTGAAATCTTCATAAAGTTCTTCGGCTTTATCCTTGGTATCCTTTTCACTCTTGCGCTTCTTTGCCATCTTCTTCTTCTTCCTCAATCCCGAGATTATCTTGCTGTAATCTTGGACTTCGTGAACGGAATCGATATGCTTCTGGTGAAGGTCATCTGCTTCAGTTTTAGCCTCGACGAATTTTTCCTGTGCATCATCAGCTTTCTTTCTAACATCGTCAGCTTCGTTGAATACCTCGAGCATCTGCTTGTGTTTCTCTTGGGCTTTTTCCGCTTTTTCAGATACCAATTGATGATGCTTTTCAGCTAATTTCTTAGCTTCATCGAGCTCTTTGTTCATCTGCTGAAGTTCTTCGTTATTCTCGATAAGTTTCCTTCTATTCTCGATCTTATTCTTAAGGTGTGATATCTTGTCAACAAGCTTTTTCTCTTTATCTGAAGAAAGAACGCTAGTCTGTTGTTTGAATTCCAATTTGTTGATATCTTTTTTCAGATCCTCTATCGACCTTCCCTTCTTTGGTAATAATTCATCCCTCTTCTGCTTGATCTTCCTCTTCAGTTCTTTCACTTTATTGTTATACTTGTTCCTCTTATCTTTAGAATCTTTAACTTCTTCATTGAGCTTATTTCTCTCTTTCTTTAATTCATTACCCTCATCTATAAGCTCTCTAACTTTAGAATTAAGTTTATCCCTCTTCTGAACCCAATCTTTAGCTTCTTGGTTCTTATTATTTCTGAGGTTCTTGTATCTTTCAGCGTTCTTGTTTGATCTTTCTCTTTTTTCCTCCAATTCTTGAAGTAGTTCAGTCATATTAATTACACTTGTCCAGTATTTTTTTTAGTGAAGGATTGATTTTATCAATATTGCACCCCCTTATAATACTTTCGGAATTTTTTTTATCCTATTATCTTTCACTGGTATGAGATCCATTCAAACGATTGCATGGCGACGAAAATATAATATAACACCCTTTGTTACTATGGAGTTTTGCTGATATAATGTCCGAAGATGAATCAAGTCTCGAAGAAGAATTAACTTTTAGCCCCAAAAATATCTGGGAAGACATTGAAGATCAAGATGTTGAATCCGTCATGGAATTTTCCGATGGATACAGAGAATTTATAACGAAATCAAAAACCGAGCGTGAAGCGGTAAACCATGCCATTGAGATATTAGAAAAAAATGGCTTCAAAGAATTGACCGATTATGATAAGTTAGAAGAGGGAGATAAATTCTACGTGGATAACCGAAACAAGAGCTTGGCCATCGGTGTGATGGGAAAAGAAGACATAACTGAAGGGTGCCAGATTCTTGCTAGTCATATCGACTCACCGAGGTTGGACCTTAAGGCTAGACCTCTTTACGAGGATAAAGATGCTCTTCTCTCATTACTTAAAACTCATTATTACGGCGGTATAAAGAAGTATCAATGGGTCAACACACCCCTCGCCATACACGGAAGGATAGTAAAAGAAGATGGAGAGAACATAGATATTCAGATAGGTGAAGAAGAGGACGATCCAGTATTCATCGTCAGTGATTTACTACCCCATCTTTCTAAGAAAAAACAAGGCGATAGAAAGATGAGAGAAGTGATAAAGGGTGAGGAATTGAATGTTGTCATAGGAAGCCGCCCCATCGATGATGAAGATATCGAGAGCAAACTCAAAGTCAATATCCTGAAGATATTGAACGACAAATATGGTATCAAAGAAGAAGATTTCACAAGTGCCGAGATC
>CAZFVW010000142.1:0-4768 GCA_964522285.1 uncultured Thermoplasmata archaeon
ATATTAACACCGGGAGATTATGCGTGGGTCGGAAATTATGAGATCGAGTCTACCTACACGGTGGACAGCGGGGAATACACAATCGATCCGCCTGTTCAGAAAAAATTACCGAACTATCCTTCGAGTGAGAACGTTATCTCAGTTACTCTTAAATTCGAGACGCTTTACATCCCCGACCTCCACATAGATGGACAAGGGATAACAACAAGTTTGGACGAAGTTACCGTTGGAGATGAAATCGAGATCAGCGCCAATATTGAGAATATGGGTGAAGCGGATGCCAGTGATGTCAGCA
This sequence comes from uncultured Thermoplasmata archaeon, assembly GCA_964522285.1. Lineage (GTDB taxonomy): Archaea > Thermoplasmatota > Thermoplasmata > Halarchaeoplasmatales > Halarchaeoplasmataceae > CAZFVW01. The sequence continues at coordinate 296 of CAZFVW010000142.1, forward strand.
TTCGTTTCTACATCGATGAGGAAGAGGAACCTATAGGTCAAGATACTATCAGCGTGTCGAGCGGTGAAAGCGAAATATCCAGCATCACCTGGACTTCTACCATGGACGAATCCCTCGATGAACATACACGCACTATCAGAGTCTTCATCGACCCGGATATGAGTCCTATAAAAGATGCTAACTTGGCTAACAATGAAGCGAGCATAACCATGATGGTGAAATCACTACCTGAACCGCAATTTACCTCGGACATAAATCTCATGGTCGATGAAGAAGAGATAGACCCGATTAATATAACGGAAAGAGATGAGCTCAATATCAGTTTCAGCGTAGTCAATTCAGGTGGTACGGACCTGATAAATGCCTCTGTACATATCCAGAATTCAGATTACACGATATCCGCCAAGAAGATGGATTTCCTGGTCGGTGAAGAAGTTACTGTTTACGCTGATTGGCTTGTCAACATCAGTGGTGGAGATAACTTAGTAGTCTCCTTGAACACATCTGAATATTCAGGAATATCCATCAGTCAATCTTTGGGTATAACCATAGATCCACTTCAGCTAGTATTCGAAGAACCTAATATCCCATTAACCGAACAGAAGAAGAACCAGCAGATCACTATCGAAGGTGTTCTTGTAAGAGGGCAGGATAATAAAACGATAGAAGGTATACCTATAAACGCTAGACTGGTCGATAAGAACGATAATGAAGTAGGTTCCATAGCTTCAGGTAAAACAAATGAAAACGGTCGCTACACCATATTCATATCCACGCCCAACAAAGCAGGTGAATACAGAGTTCAACTGACCCCGGAGCATCCGAACGGTGAAGCATACGTATCAGAAGGCTCTTTCAGAGTTGTATCAGATGAAGGGGGTATCCCACTGTGGCTCATAGCGGTCATATTGGTCGCAGCCGCGGGAGCGAGCTTTGGAGGCATCCTACTTTACCTGAGATACAAAGGACTCGGAGAATGGGTCGAATGCGGCGAATGTGGTGCGACTATACCAGCGGATTCGACAACATGTCCAAAGTGCGGTACAGAATTCGAGATGGATACGGTGAAGTGCAGCGAATGTGGTGAATGGATACCCGCCGATTCGGATGCGTGCCCGCACTGCGGAGCTGAGTTCATAATGACTGGAGAAGAAGTTGAAGAATACAGCGATAGGATGAAAGAACAGTACGAAAAATACGTTGATAAACACCGAATGAAAGCAAAGGAAGAGCTTGGTGATGAATTCTCAGAGGACAAATTCATGGATTGGTGGGAAGGACAGCCGAGCTATCTCACATTCGATGAATGGCTCGAGCGTGAAGAGGAAAGGAGAAGAAAAGGCGGTGTAGAATGCCCAGAATGCGGTGCTCTCAACAGTGTAGACGACGCTATATGCCACAAGTGCGGAAGTACGCTGATCCATGTAGGTGAAGAGAAACCCTCTCCGAGTTTACCTGAAGAACCTGAAGAAGAAGAGAAAAAGGAAAAGGTCAAGAAAAAACAGAAGAAGATCGAGAGACCAGAGAAGAAGGTAGAAGAAGAACCGGAAGAGGAAGAACCAGAGAAGGCCGAGGATGAGAAGGAACCGGAGAAGAAAGTGAAGCCTAAGAAGGTACAGAAGAAAGTGAAGAAGAAGCCTAAGAGGGTAGCCAAGAAGGTCAAGAAGAAAGTAGTCAAAAAACCCGATGAAGAGGAAGAATAAAACTACTTCAAAACCCTTTTTTTCCTAATTTTTTCTTATTTCAATCCGGCGAGATGTTACATAACATGTTAAAAACATCTATAATTATCATATGATCTCAGACTCTAAATTGTGAATAAAGATAAGTCATACAACAACTAGCTCTAGTTCAACTCTTTAAATGCAGCGGAAATCCGGATGTGCTCCCCTTCCACTTCTTTATACGTCTTTATATTTGATATATCATCATACTGAAAGTGTCATATCTACCGTTGCTAATGTGACCTTTATCTCTTCTACTTCCATGTAGGCCCTCGATAGATCTACTGTTATCCTGTTTCCTGATGTAGTTATCTCCTTGCTCTTGAGGTCAGTCTCGTTCAACAGCCATCCGCGCCAAGCTGAAGGGTAATAAGTATTCATAGATATGGTCGTGTTAGATATCTGACTCTCACTACTGTTCTGGAAGGTGCCTCTGAAGGTCCCCAACAATTCAGTGGTCACTCCGACCGAACCTGTTCCTCCAATATTCCTTCGTTGCCCTCTGATGTCGACGAGATTGATGTTCAAGAAATAAGAGCCCGATTTGTTCTGGATATCTATAGGTGGATTAGCTCTGATCAATGAATTTTCACTACCACTCTGTTCTAGAAGGATAGCTCCGTTTTCGTATATTATCTTCTGTTCTTCGAAATATCGGTTCATCACTTCCAGGGATATATTTCCACTAGCTGTGAAATCTAGAGGGTCATCGTAATCAGAACTGTTGAAATAAAGGTTGAAAGACCCACCTCCAGGCCTAGATCTAATTATACCCGGGGATGAACTCGCGAACATTGGAATTCCCTCAGAGCCCAACTTGAAGTTCGAATACAAAGGATAATCTGTGAAATCGTTCATGACCAAGTTATCGATATTACCTTTAAAGTAAGAAAACTGTACCATGACTTCGTCCATATGGTATGCTTCTTTATCTTCCATCCATACCGGGACGAACTGTTGGGTGACGAGTGATAATAAACTCAAGAATACGAGCAGTGCCATGATCGTTCCTACGGTCGTCGCAACTCCATCATCGTCATCACTCAACCCGGATCGCCTGAGCCTTATCCTTCTCAATTTTTTATGTTTCATAGGTAATCCCTTTTCTTTAGTATCATTCTTCCATCTCTTCTTTCACCATCTCGATAACAGAATCTTTATCTCGGTAATATGAGGAGGTGATCTGAGCGAATTCCTTATAATTCGTGATATCATTCCTAGTTAGATAATCTAGTACCATCTTTCTTCTCTTAACCTCCCTCTCCATCTGGCGAGAACTCCAGTTCTTGGATTCGGCCACTTTACTGTATATGTAACTGTGTCCACTGTAATTGAACGAATCGTCCGCTGGATTCCATGAATAGGCATCGTTGGTTATCAACTCGTTGGTCTCAGGTTCGACACCGACTACCTCGGTTATCGCTTTGATCCTCCTGACCATCCCCTTTCCAACTTTTACTTTAGCCTGAAGTAACACCACGTCAAGAGCTGCAACAAGAGCACGTGGCAAGTTGATCGGATCATTCTCCATCCTGTTGACCATGGTCTGGACATCGTCTGCGTGGAAGGTCGTGTACGCAGCTTTTCCCGTTGCCATCGCCTGGAAAACAACGTAAGCTTCAGCACCTCTTACCTCACCGACCATCATATACTGCGGCCTCTGTCTTAGAGCTGCCTGTAAGAGCTCGAACATGTTGATCTCTCCGGCTTTCTTACCTGTATCGTCGGTCTCACCGAAGCCGCTCCTGGTGAGGAGTGGTACCCAGTTATCGTGGGGGAGGTTGAGTTCCCGCGTATCCTCGATACTCACGATCTTCATCTGTGGTGGTATGAAAAGCAATATCGCATTCAGAGTGGTCGTCTTCCCGGAAGCAGTACCTCCGCATATGAGCATAGATTGACCGTTCTCGATGGCTATCCAAGCGTATGCCATCATCTCTGGACTGAAAGTTTTGAAATGTGTGAGGTTGATCGGCGTGTAAGGTTCTTCCTCGAAACGCCTGATCGTGAAAGATGATCCACGCTGAGTGACATGTGTTCCCAGCGTTTCTTGAAGCCTTGAACCGTCGGGCATCGTCGCATCGAGCATAGGGTCTGAAACGGATATGTGTTTTCCACTACGTTGAGCGACCCATATGACGAAGTTGTCTAGTTCCTCCGCATTATCGAATATAACGTTAGATTTCATAGAACCGTACTTCCTGTGGAAAACGTAGATCGGGATCCCGACACCATCGCATGAAATATCTTCGGGGTCTACATCGTTCATGATCACGTCTATAGCCCCAAATCCAAGGAAATCTCTCTTGACATAATAAATCAGTCTCTGTTTGGTGACTTTTTTCAAAGATAACTCTAGGTCGTGAAGGATATCGTTCACCTTGTCCTTTAGATATTCTTCCCTCTCTTCGTTGGTCTCTAGGTCCGTCAATTCGACCCTGTCTATCAGATTTTCTTTCAGGGTTTCCAAGAGCGCTTGTTCATCTTCATCTAGGTCCGGTTCTATCACTTCGTAGATATACTCGTTCGAAATGTTATCGTATTTGATGCGTACATATGTATAAGGTTCATCTACAGGATTGATCTCTATCTCTTTGACGTTTTCATCAGCTATCTTCGGGATCTGTGTAACTTTGTTCTTTTCTTCTCCTTTCACTTCGTTCGAAGACAGGTAAACCTTTTTGGGCTTGTCGTTCCCGGAAATCGAAATCAGTTTTTGTTTAATCTTCTCAGTTATAGTAGCCATGTT
>CAZFVW010000143.1:0-4694 GCA_964522285.1 uncultured Thermoplasmata archaeon
AAAGATGAGTTTTCTGACATCAAAAGTTAAATATGTCAATACAATAGACCACTGAAAATGCGGCGATGGATCCAATCAAACAAAAGTCATGAGGTGCTGAACGTTGGGTGAAGAAGATATAAAAGACTGTCCGATATGTGGAACAGATATGGATGGAGATTCTGATAGATGCCCAACTTGTGGTGTTACTCAGAAGATAATCGACCTAGAAAAAGACATGGGTTATGAGTTGAATGGGGATGTAGATGATATCTTCGATCACCTAGAACATGATCTTGAGGATATAGAGGAGCATGAAGTCACTTCTATCATAAAGCAGATGAGTTCCATCGGTTATGGGGAAGGAGAAGGATCGATTTCAAGAGATGTGCACGAATCTGAAGAAGATGATCATAGAGGTGAACTAGTTTTCGAATGTCCTTTATGTGGAACTGAAGTCGGTGAAAACGATTCTGAATGTCCTGGTTGTGGGGCCATCTTCGAAACGGGTGATGAAGAGGAAGATATCGCTGATGAGTTCGAAAGGTCTTTTCAAGAAGCTAAAAAGAAATTGGCAAATGTTCGAAAACTACCATTGAAGGTCGATATAGTGAAAGACCTAGTTAGACAAGCGACCATGGCTAAGAACGAAGAGGACTACAGCAGGGGATTGGAAAGGGCTCAAGAAGCAGTGCAAGTTTGTAATAATATCGAGGAATTTTTGGTAATAGTAAAAGAAGTAAAAGAAGTTATCAAAGAAAGAAAAGAGAAGGATGAGGAATTTAAGGAACCTCTAAAAAATATCTTAGAAGCGAAGGAAGAGGTCGAGAAGGGAAAGATAAAGGCGGGTTTAGATATCGCAAAAAACGTGCAAGATTTTATGTGATTTTTTTGGGATTCTTATCAAGGAACTATCTAAACTAGAAACAGTTATAGGATCAAATATACCTCACCATAAAATATAAATAATCCGTCTGTATCGACGGGGAAATCAGAGGTGATTTGAATGTGTAGGACAAGAAAAGAAGCGATAAAACTCATCGAGGAGATAATCGCGGAGATGAAAAGTTAGTATAATCCGTGATATCTCCTCGAAAACCCATTAACCAATAAAATCCATTAAGCGATAAAACCCATTAAATCTTACCTCTTCTGACGATAGTCAACAACAACCATACCCCGATCAGAACAGATACTAAAAAGATATACGGTCCGAAAAGTGGCTGTTGTGTTGATAGAACTATCAATGCTGAACCGATTATCAAAGCCGCTGCGATGATGGTATAACTGATCCTATTTGAAACGAAATCTAACCTTTCTTCCAGTTCATCGAGTCCTTCGTGTTGTATGGTTATAGTTAGCTCTTCTTTTTCGACCCTATCAAGGATCCTATTGACCCTTTTAGGGAGTTTATTGAATAGGTCGTAATAATCTTTCGCACCGGAAACAACGTTCCCCACGATAGCTTCCGGCCCGTATTTCATCTTCAACACATCTTGGATCACCGGTTTAGATGCTTTGAAGAAATCGAAGTGTGGGTCGAGGGAGTTGCATATCCCCTCGGTTTCAACAAGGGCTCTTTCCATGAGTAGAAAGTTCGCCGGGAGCGTGACATTATGTTTTTTAGGGATCATCATGATCTCTTCGTTGGCCCCTTCTCTGAAGAGGACCCCTGGTTTCAATTTATACAGATCGATTATGTTTTCGATGTCTACCAACAGTTCTTCTTCGTCGAAATCTCCCTGTATCTCACCCATCTCCAGAAGATTATCCTTAACCTCCTCTATATCACCTTTTGCCATCGACATGAAAATTCCTATGAGCTGCTCTCTTCTCCTCTCGGAGAGTCGCCCAACTGCTCCGAAGTCGAGTAATACTATCTTGCCATCATCTTTATAAAATATATTTCCAGGTGAAGGGTCAGCGTGAAATATCCCATGGATAAAGAATTGTTTTAGCATACACTGGGCGAAATTTTTAGCCAATAATTTTTTGTTTTTTTGAGGTAAATCGCCGTCTATAGCCTGCCTCATCGACTTGCCGCCCATGTTCTCCATTACAAATACTCGTTTTGTGACATACTCCCATACCACCTTAGGGACGAGAACATTCGGGTCGTCTTCGAAGGCCTCGTGGAACCTTTGAGCGCTCCTAGCTTCGATGGTATAATCCATCTCTTTGTTCAACATCTTTTTGAATTCTTTTACTGTTTCCTTTGGTTGGTAGATTTCGCTTTCTTGTACGAGGTCTTCTATCAACTTAGCGGTTCTTTCTATCAAAGCCATATCCGCCTGGACCCTCTCTCTTATATCTGGCCTCTGAACTTTTACAACTACTTCCCTACCATCTTTCAATTTTGCCTCGTGAACCTGTCCTATAGAAGCTGAAGCGATCGGTATGTTATAGAATTCACTGAATATCTCATCTAATTCAGCATCGAGTTCTTCTTTGATGATCCTGCGCGAATCCTCAGCAGGGAAAGGGCTGACATCTTCGTATAGCTTTCTAAGTTCTTCAGCAAGTTCGATAGGGACTAGATCGGGTCTAAGAGCAAGGAACTGCCCAAGTTTGATGAACGTCGGACCGAGGTCTTCCAGGAGCATCCTCAGATCTTCCTGGGACATCTCGGTAAGCTGGTTTTCCAGGGAAGTCTCCAACCTTTGTTTTGATATGAAACTGGTCAGCCCCATCTCTCTTATGAATTCTACTAATCCATGGTCGAAAAGTACCTGGGCGATCTCCCGCAGTCTTTCGATCTTTCCTTTTTTCATCTTGTTATATATTGTAACTAAGGGTAATTAAATATGTTTTGTATTTTATAGATGATATGAAGGATAAAATATTAATAGAAGGTAATATAGAGCAAAAATTGTAAGGGACTGCAGGGCGAGATTTTTTCTCCTCCTCAACCGAATTTTTCCCTGCAGTTTCCTTCTTATTTTACCTTCCTTAAAATTATATAGTTTATATGTATTCGGGTGGAATGTGAGAAGATGACCGAACCCGAACCGTTCAAGATCAAGATGGTAGAATCCATAGAGAAGCTTTCCAAAGAGGAGAGGAAAGAGAAGATAGAAGATGCAAATTATAACGTTTTCAAGTTGAAGTCAGATGATATTTTTATAGATCTGTTGACTGACTCTGGGACTTCATCGATGAGTGATGAACAGTGGGGTGAGATGTTCAAGACTACTCAGGCCTACGCAGGAGGAGACTCTTATTATGATCTAGAGGAGACTGTAAGAGATGTTTTCGGATTCGACCTCTTTGTGACCGTCCATCAGGGGCGTGCTGCAGAGAATATTCTTTTCACTAACATGGTGAGCGATGGAGATTACGTTCCAAACAATATGCACTTCGATACTACAAAGGCCAATGTGAAACATAAAGGCGGGACTCCGGTGAATCTTGTCGTTGAGGAAGCCTATGATACTTCATTACGCGAAGATTTCAAGGGTAATATGGACGTTGATAGGCTGGAAGAGTTCATCGGTGAGAAAGGTAAAGAGAATATACCTGTAATCATGCTGACGATCACGAACAACACTGGAGGCGGCCAACCTGTTTCCATGAAGAACATCAAGGAAGTTCGTTCCATTGCCGACAAATACGAGATTCCTTTCTTCTTCGACGCATGCAGGTTCGCCGAGAACGCCTACTTCATCCAGCAGCGTGAGGAGGGGTATTCTGAAAAATCGATCCGTGAGATAACAGAAGAGATGTTCTCTTACGTGGATGGATTCACATTCAGCGCCAAGAAAGATGGTCTTGTTAACATCGGTGGGTTGTTAGGTGTGAGAGATGAAAAGCTTCACAGAGAATGCACCAACCTTGGTATCATCATAGAAGGTTTCCCTACCTACGGCGGGATGGCTTGCAGAGAGTTATCCGCCATGGCTAGAGGGGTGAAGGAAGCCACCACAGACGAGTATCAGGAGTACAGACACCAGCAGGTCCAGTTCGTCGCAGACAAATTGAAGGAAGCCGGAGTTCCCATAATAGAACCGGTAGGCGGCCACGCCATCTTCGTGGATGCGAAGAAGTTCTTACCAAACGTTCCGCAGGAACACTTCCCCGCTCAAGCGTTGACCGCTCAGCTTTACATCGAGTCGGGTATCCGGGCAGTAGAACTCGGTTCTAGCGCCTTCGGAGAGACCGATGAAGAAGGCAACATAATACCCGCCCCCTTCGAGAACATGCGTCTAGCGATACCTAGAAGGGTTTATACGCTCAACCAGTTGAAGTACGTCGCCGATTCCGTAATATCACTGTACGAGAGAAGGGACGAGATCAAAGGGATGAGGAGGACGTACGCTCCCGAGCTTTTGGGCCACTTCACGGCAGAGTTCGAGCCGGTGGCGTGATGGAGTTTTTTTTAAAACGGTAATAGGATACAGCGGATAGACAAATTGGGTAATTACTGGAACATGAGTTATGATGAATGGGGACGATTAGAAGCGGAGTACTGTCCTTACGGAAAAGCGGTGAAATATAAATACGACGCTTCCGGCAATATGATCAAAAAGATCGATCGTAAAGGATATGTGACCGAGTATGAATACGACGCTAAAGACCGAAGGGTTAGTAAGGTAGAACCAGAGGGTACGGAAGTAAGGTATAGATACGATCCCACAGGAAACCTCGTAAACTTTACTCAATTCAGTGGGTCAAATAGCTCTTCGTGGAACTATCAATACGATCTACTCGGGAGAAAA
>CAZFVW010000144.1:0-4667 GCA_964522285.1 uncultured Thermoplasmata archaeon
CTCATGGTGTTCTCAGGATTACTAGGTGGAGCGGCTAAGGAATTCATGGCGGGCATAACTGGTTACAGCTTAGGGCTTGTAGCAGTAGGTGCTGGACTCGCTGTAGGCATAGCTGGTCTTTCCGGTATCGGACAAGGTATCGCAGCGGCCAGCGGTATCGGAAGCGTGGCCGAGAAGGAAGATATCTTCGGAAGAGGTATGGTATTCTCCGTACTTCCGGAAACGCAGGCGATATACGGCATGCTGATCGCGATATTATTGATGATATTCAGCGGATTACTAGGCGGAGCGGGACTTATAGAACAAGGTTCCGATATCCAGGTTTTCCTCGGACTGGTCGGTGTAGGCGCAGGCCTTTCAGTAGGTATAGCCGGTCTTTCGGGTATAGGTCAGGGTGTAGCCGCAGCAAGCGGTATAGCCACGGTAGCAGAAGATGAAGGTATGTTCGGTAGAGGTATGGTTTTCTCCGTACTTCCGGAAACGCAGGCGATATACGGTATGCTGATCGCGATACTGCTCATGGTCTTCAGCGGTATGCTGGGCGGTAACTATCCCATCGGAGCCGGAGTGGGCATGGGTGTAGCCGCCGTAGGTGCCGGTTTGGCCATAGGTATAGCCGGTGTATCCGGTGTTGGACAAGGTATCACCTCTGCTTCAGCCATCGCAGCTGTGGCAAAGCGAGAGGAGACCTTCGGTAAGGGCATGATATTCAGTGTGATGTCCGAGACCTTCGCGATTTTCGGTCTCCTGATAGCCATATTCATAATCGTGTTCCTCGGGTTCATGTGAGGTCTTAACATGTCGGTAGATAAGATAATAAAGAAGATAGAAAGCGACGTCGATTCGAAGATCCAGAATATACTCTCTAGAGGTAAAGATAAAGCGGAGAAAGAGAGGAAGAAGATCGAATCCGAGAAAGAGAGAAAACTTGATGACATCGAGAAAGAGATGGAGAGGAAGATAAAGACCTCCAAGAACCGGATCATCTCCCAGGCTAAATTGGAGAGTAGGAAGAAGAAACTGCAGGTCCGGGAGGAGATGATGGAGAAGGTCTTCAAGATGGCAAAAGAGAAGCTCCGGTCGATGGATACTGGTGAATACGAAGATTATCTACGTCTTGCCATAGGCAAATCGGCTAATCTGCTTGAAGGAAATATAATAATACACTGCTCACCGGATAGTGAAGATAAAGTTAAAGGTATGGCTCGTAAGATCAGCAGCGACCTAGAAGTGAAAGGAGATCTAGATACCATCGGTGGTGTCAAAGCCGTGTCCGATTCCGGTGCAACTATGGATCTCACATTCGAAGCTGAACTTGAAAGAAATAAGAAAGAACTGAGGAAAGAGATCTCAGATATACTGTTCACGGAGGAAAAATAAGTGTTCGAAGGTATCATCAACTCGTTGGGTATGGCTAACCTGGTACTCGTCATCGTCGGGATATCACTGCTTTTAGTCATACTTCTGTTGATGAGCTATTTCAGAACACTGGTATCGATATCGAATTTTACCTATCCTAACGCTAAATTCAGAGCCCATGGAAACCCCTTCGTCAAGAAAGATATCTTAGAACCGCTGGTCGAGAGTAGAAGCATAAACGAAGCCATCTCTGCGGTAAGGGATAAGGGGTACGAGATACCCAAAGAGAGTATCGAAGACATCAACGAGATCGAAGGTAACCTGGATAAAGCCACTGTCGAATCTATGAAGATGGCATACCGTACATCACCTCAAGCCACGAAGCCGTTCGTGGATGCTTGGCTGACAAGATACGATGTAAAGATGGTGAAGAAAGCCGTGAAAGCGGTCTTCAAGGGGGAGAAAAAACATGAGATCTCCGAGAAGCTAGTTCCCGTCAAGATGATAGATCAAGATATGATCGACGATATTGTGTCTTCGAGGAATATGCAGGAGTTGTTAACGGTGCTCAAGGAGACCGAGATGGGTAAGATCCTGGAGAACAGAGAATGGGAAGGTAATTTCTTCATGATGGACGTGGAGTTGGACAAGCTCGCCTACGAGGAGCTCAGGAAAGCCGTTGCAAAGGTGGAGACGGAAGAGAGGAGCGCTTTCAGGTATTTCTTCGGTAAATATTCAGATATTCAAAATCTCAAGATCATAATCCGGGGTATCAGGGAGGAAGTGGATAACGATACCCTGAAGGAAGCACTTCTGCCGCCAGGAAGAGAACTCGAAGAGTGGAAACTCGAGAACATGATAGAATCCAAAGATATCGAAGAAGCCCTAGTGGAGCTGGAGGGGACGTCCTACGAAGACCTGAGAAAAGAAGGTACCCAGAAAGGGTTTTTCGAGCTTGAGAAATCGTTAGATGGGACCCTCATGCAGATAACCTCGGAGATGTCAAGCCAGTATATTCTAACGGTGGGGCCGACGGTCAAGTTCCTGGTGTCTAAAGAGGTGGAATCTCGTAATCTGAAGGTCCTATTGAGAGGACTCACAGAGGGATTCTCACCCGAGATGATAAAAGATATGATGATAATGGAGGGTAACACTTGAGAAGAAAGATAGTGGTCGTCGGTGAAGAGGACATGTCGCTGGGTTTCTCACTGGCAGGTGCGGACGAGAGCTACGTACCTGAGAACGACTACGAAGCAAAGAAGATAATGGATAGGCTGGTAGAGTCATCTGATGTAGGCGTAGTGATATTATCTGAGAGAGTAGCGGAAGATATCAGAGGAGAACTAGATAGATTATCTCAGGAAAAAGGGCTCTACCCAGTCATAGTCGAGATCAGCGATAAGGAAGGTCCTCTAGAAGATAAAGAAGATCCGCTCAAGGGTAAGATAAGGAGAGCGGTAGGTATAGATATCACATCGGAGGAGAGGAGCTGATGTGCGTGAAAAAACAATTTCAAGATTTAAGTTTAAAGATCGATCAAATGGAGAGTAGGTAAAATGGTGTCTGAAGAAGTCGAAAAGAATATCGAACATATCTCGGAAGCCGGTGAAGGTGAAGTAGGTAGTATAATAAGAGTGGCAGGACCGGTCGTGCAGGCAGAGAATCTGCGCGGAGCCGAGATGTACGAAGTCGTCGAAGTGGGAGATGAAGGTCTCATAGGAGAGATAATCGAACTCGAGGAGGATGTTGCAACCATCCAGGTCTACGAAGAGACCGGCGGAATAAAACCCGGTGAACCCGTGATCAGGACGGGAGAACCGCTTTCCGTCGAGCTAGCTCCTGGCCTTATCGAACAGATCTACGACGGTATCCAAAGGCCTCTGGAATCTATCAAGGAAGAGACCGGAGATTTCATCACTCGAGGTACGGATGTATCACCTCTTTCCGAGGATAAAAAATGGACGTTCGAACCCACTGTTGAACAAGAAGATGAGGTCGAGCAGGGAGATATTTTAGGTGTTGTGCAGGAGACCAGCGTGGTCGAGCATAAAGTGATGGTCCCGCCGGGTATATCCGGAAAGCTGACCGAGATAGTTTCCGAAGGTGAATACACTATCGTAGATACCATCGCCAAAGTGGATACGGATGAAGGTGAGAAGGACATAAAGATGAAACAGAAATGGCCGGTCAGGATCGGAAGACCTATAGACGACAAGAAGGCACCTTTCGAGATCCTGATAACCGGTCAGAGAGTTCTAGATACTTTCTTCCCCCTTGCTAAAGGAGGTACGGCGGCGATCCCTGGGGGCTTCGGAACAGGGAAATGTGTAACGGGAGATACCCCCGTCATGATGGCTGATGGATCTAAGCAGATTATCGAAGAAATATTCGAAGAAAATAAAGAAAGAGGAAAAAGGAAAGAGGATATGGAAGATCATGAAGAATTGATAGAATTGGATCAACCTATGAGCATCTTATCGATGGATGAAGGGCATATAGTTGAAGGAGAAGCTTCTTGTCTTTATAAGGGTAAAACAGATTCTACCGTCGTTATAAATACAAGATCTGGTCGGGAGGTCGAACTTACCCCCATACATAAATTGTTCGTTTTAACCCCCGATATGGAGATAGTTGAGAAACCCGCCGGTAGGCTAAAACAAGGCGATACGCTCCTAGCCCCGAGGAAGATAAATTTAGGGGATGATATCGATAGTAAAAAAGTGAAGATAGACGTTGAAGAGTTACTGCCAGAGAAAAGGATCTATGGTAAAGACTTCGAAAAATTGGTCGAAGTCCTTGGTGAACTCGAAGACGAATACGATCGTAGAAAAGATCTAGCAGAACTATTAGGGGTCAGCGAAGATGTACTCACAAAATACTCTTCCGGGAGGAATCGTCCGAAGGTGAAGCTCGCTTCTAAGATATTTGAGATGGCGGGTATAGATCATGATATAAGACAAATAAAATCTGAAAGACGTTCTACACCCATCAATGTCCCTTCAGAGATGGACGAAGACTTCGCTGAACTACTTGGTCTTTTACTCGGAGACGGGTCCCTCAAACCGGCTTCAGTCCATTTCTACAATAACGATGAGTCACTCCTAGCAAGAGTTGAAAAAATGATGGAGGACCTTTTCGGAGTAGAAACGGCTAGGGAATACGCCAATACCGTGAATTCAGTCAAGGTCAACTGCAAAACACTGAGAGACCTTTTGATCTCATTGGGATTCCCAAAAAAAGGTAAGTCGAATAGATGTCATATCCCCAAGAAAGTGTTACAAAGTAAAGATAGTGTTATCTCAGCATTC
>CAZFVW010000145.1:0-3197 GCA_964522285.1 uncultured Thermoplasmata archaeon
TAGGTACGGGGTTAATGAAATGCATACCGATGAACCGTCCTCGCTTGTCTACGGCCCCAGCCATATCCGTTATAGGTATAGTTGAAGTGTTTGATGCGAAGACCGTGTCTTCGTCACAGATCTCGTTAAGATCGCTAAAGACTTTTTTCTTGATATCTGCATTCTCGATTATGGCTTCTATGACGATATCGCAATCTTGTAGATCATCGATGTCGACGGTTCCACTTATCCTGGAGAGTGTTCCTTCTTTCTCCTCCTCTGTCATCCTCTCTTTCTTTACACTTTTGGATAGGAACTTTTCTATGGATTCAATACCTTTGTCCACCAATCCCTGTTCCACATCCCTCATCACAACATCATATCCGTTCTGGGCCGATATCTGGGCTATCCCGTGACCCATAGTACCGGCACCTAGAACTCCTATCTTCTCTATATCCATCTTATCACATTCAGGAATATGTTCTTGTTTTTATATGTTTTTTATCAAGGTGGCCATACCCATACCTCCGCCGATACAGAGCGTGGCCAGACCTATCTCGTCACCGGTCCTCTTCATCTCGTGGGTGAGAGATACGATTATACGTGCTCCTGTGCAGCCTATAGGATGGCCGAGGGATATGCCTGAACCGTTGGGGTTGACTTTCTCTCCACCGGGCTCTGTCATATCGACTCCGTACTTTGGGGTTCCTAGTTCGTCCATGCAGGCGAGGACCTGGGAAGCGAAAGCCTCGTTCTCCTCTATCACGTCGATGTCGTTCTTTTCGTAACCAGTTTCATCTAGCAATCTTCTTGTCGCAGGTACCGGACCGAGACCCATGTACTGAGGATCTATACCTGCGGATGTGTACCCTTCTACGGATGCCATGACGTTCAGTCCGTGTTCCTCGGCATACTCTTCAGATGTGATCAGCAAGGCTGCCGCTCCGTCGGATATGCCAGATGCGTTACCTGGCGTTACCGTTCCGTCTTTCTTGAAAACAGTTGGGAGCTTAGCCATCCTTTCCATATCCGTCTCTCGGGGGCATTCGTCGGTATCTACGGTCTTTCCTTTCACTTCGACGGGGATTATCTCGTCCTCGAAGTATCCCTTCTTGATAGCTCTCAAAGCCCTGTTCTGGCTCTCTATGCTCAATCTGTCCTGCTCCTCTCTCGAGATATCGTATATCTCAGCAAGATTTTCTGCTGTCATCCCCATGTGGTAGTCGTAGAATATCTCGTAAAGTCCATCGTAGACCATCATGTCTTTCATATCTGCTTGTCCGTTAACATCCATCCGGTAGCCCCATCTAGCTTTTGGAAGAACGTAAGGGGCGGTACTCATGCTCTCCATCCCGCCGGCTACCACTGCATCCGCTTTTCCGAGAGATATCTTCTCTGCAGCTAAAGAGACCGACTTCATCCCTGATGCGCACACTTTGTTGACCGTGTATGCCTGTACCTGAAGAGGTATGCCGGAACGAACAGATACCTGTCGAGCGGGATTCTGACCCTGTCCACCCTGTAGGACGTTTCCCATTATGACTTCGTCTATGTTCAATTTATCTAGATCTTCATCCCAATCGTCGTATTTTTTCTCTAGATCCGTCTTTCCTTGGACCCTGGTTTTATTCGGGGCATAGGACTCGATCCTTTCAGATACTCCTGGTTTGTAGCCTATGTCCTTGAAAATCCCCTTTATCGCATTTTTACCCAGATCAACAGCACTCACTCTGCTGAGATCCCCTCCAAATCTACCTTGCGCTGTTCTAACTGCAGAAACAATTACGGGTTTACTCATGTTATATCTCCTTTTGTGTTCTTTTTATGGATTTGCTCCTAACGAGTTGAAATTAATAACGTTTTTGATATTCTGTGCTTCTGTCGATAAACTTTATTATCCGCGCTTTTATAATACACCCATGGAAGTAGGAGTCGTATTGGGTACCAGACCAGAGATAATCAAGATGAGCCCTATAATACGTGCACTGGAAGATGATGGTATAGATTATAAAATAATCCATACAGGGCAGCATTACGACCATGAAGTTTCAGACATATTTTTTAAAGAACTCGAACTCGACACACCGTACGAATATCTAGGTGTGGGTTCCGGCAGTCAGGGGAAGCAGACAGGTGAAGCCTTGATAAAACTGGAAAAGGTTTTTGAGAAAACAAAACCCGATGTAATACTTGTTCAGGGTGATACGAACACGGTTCTAGCCGGTGCTTTAGCAGCGGTCAAGATGGGCATCACCGTGGGACACGTAGAGGCGGGTCTCAGGAGCTACGATTACAGGATGCCAGAGGAATACAACCGCAGGCTGGCGGATCATGCTTCCAAGCTGTTGTTCGCTCCCACTGAAAAGAGCGCAGATATATTAAAGGGTGAGAAGGTATGGGGCGATGTTTTCGTAACCGGTAACACGGTGATAGACGCGTGTCTGCAGAACATGGAGATCGCTGAAAGGAAGGCTGAGTTAGATATCGAAATGCCCGATGAATTCGTTCTAGTGACCGCCCACAGAGCCGAGAACGTGGATGACGAAGAAGTCGTTAAGGATTTCATAGAAGTTTTCGAGAACATCGATATCGATATGGTCTATCCGATCCATCCACGGGCAGAGAAGATGTTCAAAAAGTTCGGCCTATATGATAAATTAAATAAAATCGAAGGGATGCATCTCATCAAACCACAGGGATATCTGGAATTTCTGATCTTGATGAAAAAGTGTGAATACATAATGACCGATTCCGGCGGTATCCAGGAGGAAGCCACCGCACCTAATATAAAGAAAAAAGTCTTCGTTCTTCGGGAGTCTACGGAGAGACCGGAGGCCGTCGATGAGGGATATGCTGAGATAGTGGGCACGGATCCGGACAAGATATTGGGTGCCTTGAAAGATTTCGATGAAGAAGAGTGGACTCCGGGTGAGTGTCCCTACGGAGATGGTGAAGCAGGGGAGAAGATCGTAGATATCATCTCTTCTCGGTGAGAGTTTAATAGATCACTGTTTTTTACGTCTGTAATAAAAGATAGCCATCATCATCCCCATGGTGATCAACACAGGGCAGATGGAGGATGGATATTCAGCTATTACTGGTGGGTCTAATGATGTTAAAGTCGAAATTCTACTCCTTCCATAAGATGTATAAACATCTGTACCTAATCCTCCTCGATATCCTCCACTATAATTAATATCAAGATTGATTCTTACTAT
>CAZFVW010000145.1:3207-4655 GCA_964522285.1 uncultured Thermoplasmata archaeon
TTTAAATTTACGTACTTAGATGTGTTGAAATAATCCTCACCGGTGGTTATGATATCTGGATCAGTATTATTAACCGTGTTATCATTCCAGTTGAACGGAACAACGGGTGGATCATAGGTGTTAGGATTATTATCATGATTTCCCAAGAATTTTGAGTTTCCCATATAAGTAAAACTAGTGTAATTTCCACCTCTAATAAAAACAGCATAGCTGTGAATATTATCGTAAGTACCTCCACCCTTTTCTAGAGATGATGTATAAATAGGATGCTCAATTGTAAAGTTTATCCAATCAGGGCCACACACATAAGGTTCTGGTATTGGAATCTCTTCCCATCTAGCAGTGTTTTGTTCTTGATGTTTAGGTAGATTCGTTTCATCTGAAACAGTTTGATTCGTGCACCACACATAACTGATGTCTTCATAACCGGATACGACCTGCTCTCCGATGAAATAAACCTCATCCCCTAGGTCTGATGTATCATCTGGATAGTCTCTCCATATATCATCCCCGGTATAACCGCTTCCGTGATAAGTAAAGTCTTTCTCAACACAGAACGCTATAGATGAATTAGCTGTCTCCGTCGCTCCGTCGGTTCCCCTCACTATATAATAATCGTTGTTACTATCGCTCAAGACACCTTGGTGCGTGAAGGACGTACCACTGACACCTGTATCGAGAGTCGACCACGGCCATGAAGCGTATCGATCCGTAGAGTGATATATATTATATCCTCCAGAAGAACCGATATCGTTCCACTGCAGTGTGACGTTACCGGTGGTTTTATTTTTCTCGATCCAAAGTCCGTCCACTCCTGAACTGGAACCCGGTGGTACCGGCTCTGTGATAAGTTCCGGAGTCCAAGTAAAATTTTTCTCGATCATTACTGAAATTCCGTCACCAGGTGCTATGGCGAAGTCCCCTGTCCAGCTGTCAACCCCTTTGTGATACCGCTCATTAAAACCCCATGTTCCTCCATTGAAATTTCTGATCTCGCTTATGTGTGATCCGTCCAATGGGTCTGTAGAGTCCATGCTTATATGTAGATCTCTAGCAGTTAGGTTTCCATCACCGTTATGATCTTGTAAAGTATAAGGAACAGAGATGTAATGTAATCTTCCAGACGGAGAATCGAAAGTGAAAGGTATGTCTTCTGTTGAATCAGTTCCGTTTATGTTCCACGTGTTATCAGACTGCTTTTCGAAGCCGATCCCATCACCGCCCTCTATCGAAAAGTCATCGCCTCTCCAACCATTTTCTTCGAAGAGGGGTTCCTCATAATAAAATCGTTCTCCATATCTTTGTAACGAAGCATTCCAATTCAAAACCTCGCGTATCTCTTTATTGGTATCTGCCCCTGTACCACCCTCGATATCTATCACTATATCGCTGGCCCTTTGGTACGTTGTGATAGTAGCCCTCCTTGTAAAATCCCACTTTGCAAGTAT
>CAZFVW010000146.1:0-4591 GCA_964522285.1 uncultured Thermoplasmata archaeon
TAGGACAGCGCCCTCAACGCTGCGCCGTTGGCCATGCTTGGCTACCCTCGCTTTGTGAACGAGTTTTTTTGCGAGTGAACAAAGCGAGAGTGAACAGGAACAAGGTTCCTGTGGACCCCTCGCAATTTGGAGTGAGCGAATGCGAACGAAAATTGCGTGTTGAAGGAAACGAAGTTTCCTGCTGACTCGCTTTTTGAATGATGTTTGCGAATGAGTAAGTGAGGGTGATTCAGAAACTTTTCGTTTCTGACAATCACTTGCTATCTGATATCAATATAGTTATTACTAGTTGGTTGATAGATTTCTTAACAATCTGAGTTATTTAATTTATTCGATGTCCTCGACCAACTCGATGAAGTGGTCTAATTTGCCCTGTAAAACCTTCAGACCTTCTTTCAAGACCTGTTCCGCTGTGAGTGATCCATCAGTTTCGTATCTGAATATGAATTTATCTTCTCTGCCACTAACTTCTATAGCACCGGGTTCGCATTCTTCGATACAGGAATTACACATGGTACATGATTCGATATCGTTCAATTTTATCTTACCATCTTTCTCTTCGAATATATCTTGGGGGCAGATATCGATGCATTCGCCACAGGTATCGCATTTGTCCATATCGACTTCGATCTCTGGATAGTACTTGTATCCGACTCCACTGGTCGGCTGCCATTTTGCGTGTTCCTTAGCTGTACCCAATTCTGCTGTAGCGTAGATCAATAACGCCTGATCTTCGGTTAGTTTAACTATAGGTATAAGATCATCGACGACTCTAAGGTTCGATTCCCCAACAGGATTTAGATCACCAGAATATACTGTACATGGTCCTTTCTTGTTCAAACTGTATATAACCGTACAGTTCGGGCAACCTTCTCCATCGCATTCTTCGCATTCGTCTCTATAATTGAATAGTTCAAGGTCTGTCGGTATCGGTATCAAACCCAATCTATGGGCGATTATCTCGTCGAATAGTGGTGTGCTACTCTCATATTCCTTGTCTTCCTCTCCACCTATAGTTCCAAGATGGAATTCTACATCTTCTATAGCAAGTTTTGGAACATCGGCTATAACTACTCTTCTCAATGCATTTGCAAGGGTTGGATTAGCCTCTGATAGGATTATCTTAGCTTGCCTCTCCTGCATATCGTCTAATTCTATCTTCATCGTCCCACTTTATTATACTCTTCTACCTCTTCTTCCACCCTTAGGTTTGGTTGTATCGTGTGGAATAGGGGTAACGTCTTCGATCGTACCGATCCTGATACCGGCTCTAGCAAAAGCTCTGATAGCAGCCTGTGAACCTGGCCCAGGTGATTTTGACTTGCTTCCACCCGGAGCTCTTACTTTAACATGAAGGTTCGTGATACCTTTCTCTCTAGCTTCGTCGACAACTTTCCTCGCCGCTTCCATAGCTGCGTAAGGAGAAGCCTGGTCTTTATCCTGTCTTACGACCATACCGCCAGAACACTTTGAGATTGTCTCGGCTCCAGTAATATCGGTGATAGTAATTATAACATTATTATAAGATGCATACACGTGTGCTATTCCCCATTTACCCATGATTATCGTCTCCTTCTATTTCTGTATCTGTTCTTTTCTTCTTCCTTCTTCATCTGTTCCTGGATGGGAACCGGACTCTTCTCTTCGTCAGGTCTTTCAGGATGTAGTTCATCAGATAATGGTGAACCTTTGTAATAGTTGACTGTCGTCTCTTCGTCTTTAGAAACGATATAACTCGGTATTGTCGTTCTTCGACCGTTCACCCGGATGTGCCCATGTGTTATCAATTGTCTTGCCTGTTTAGGTGTATGGGCTAGTCCTTTGTGATAAACTATAGTTTGAAGTCTTCTATCGAGAATATTTTCGATGGTCATATCAAGAACGTCATTAAGGTTCAATTCTTCTCCTAAGATATACCCGTTATTATGGAGTTTGTCTATCAGAGAATCCATCTCTTTAGATGCTTGTTTATCTCCATATCTCAAACGAGCCTGAAGATTCCTAGCATGACCCCTTATATCCTTCAATCTTGATCTGGCTTTCCAGAATTCTTTTTTGTTTTTCAAACCATAATGTCTCAGATAGTCGTTCTCCATCTGGATTCTGTCTTCTTGCCAGGGATGTGGTGGATTCTTATACTGTTTCCTGCTGTGTTTTGGATCTCCCATTCAAATCACTCCTCCTTTTGCTTTTGCATCTGTTTCTTGATTTCGACGCCTACAGTCATTCCAGTTCTGCCATTGGATCTCGTTCTTTGACCTCTTACTTTCTGTCCCCTTTCATGACGGACACCTCTATAACAGCTGATCTTCTTCAATCTGTTAAGGTCTTCTCTCTGTGCCATATCAAGGTCGGGACCGAAAAGATGTTTGTTATCGCCGGAGTATGGATCTCTTTTCCTATTCAACATCCAATCCGGAACATCATCAGAGAATTTGTTAAGGTGTTCTCTAAGTTTTTCGACATCTTCGTCCTCTAGACGACCTATCTTTTCATCTGGGTTAACACCTGATTCTTTCACTATACTCTCTGCAACCCTAGTTCCGACTCCTTTGATGCCTCGGAGAGCGTACAAAGTTGTTTGCTCCCCATCGAGGTCTGTATTCATCAACCTGACTATGTAGTTAAAGTCTTCTTCATGCTCTTCATCAGACAAGTTACTTGCCTCCATTTAAATTTACAAGGCTTTTATACCGTATGGGAGAATGGCTAATCAGCAGGTTGTATAAAAGCGTTATCCTTGTGTTGCTTTTAGTGCCGAGATCGCCTATTCATTATTTATCAACAATATACTTTATATATAGATTGTCATGTAGTTAGTATTGTAGCAAAACGGATACAAAGCATCGACAACATTGATAAAATAGCGGACTCAAAGTGGAACACATCAAAACCACAATTCTTAAATAGAGCATACCTTTGTGTCTCACAATAACCTGTAGGAGGTTAAACCGTCTGAACTACAGGAGGTATCAAATTGGCAGATAATAACATAAAGAAAGCAGTAAGTAAAGCAATCGAGTCAGCCCCTGATAGAAATTTTACAGAGAGTATTGACTTAGCGGTGAATTTGAGAGATATCGATCTATCCAACCCAGAGAACAGGGTTGATATGGAGATTGTTTTACCGAACGGTAGAGGAAAGGAAATTAAGATAGGTGTTTTTGGTAGCGGTGAATTGGCGTTACAGGCTAAAAAGAAAGCAGATACAGTTATCGAACCAGAGGATATAGATTCTATAGCTGATGACACGAAAGAAGCTAAGGAATTGGCAGAAGAACATGATTTCTTCTTAGCTGAACCACCTTTGATGCCCGTGATAGGTAGATCACTTGGAGCTGTTTTGGGCCCAAAGGGAAAGATGCCGAGTCCGATAACACCTGATAAAGATCTAGGTGAAACCGTAGATTCATTGAAGAATACTGTTCATGTCAGATCGAAGGATAGGAGAACGTTCCATACCCCCGTAGGCACTTTAAATATGGATATCGACGAAGTTTCAGAGAACATCGATACGGTCATCAAGAGACTAATTTCAGGTTTAGAACGAAGAGAAATGAACATAGATGGGATCTATGTGAAAACGACCATGGGACCAGCAGTTAAGATAATGTGAGGGGATATGGATGGATAACGTACCAGCATGGAAATTAAAAGAAGTCAAAAAACTGAGCAATCTCCTAGAAACAAGTCCGGTCATCGGAGTGGTTGATATCGAGGGGATTCCGGCCCTTCAGATGCAGCAGATGAGGGCAAAATTGAGAGGGACTATGAACTTGACGGTGTCAAGGAACACACTCATAGAAAAAGCCCTGGAGAACGCTTCTGAAAACAGGGATGGCATCGATGAGATACAAAAACATCTAAGTGGGCAAACTGCTTTGATCTCAACGAATTTAAATCCCTTCAAATTATTCAAGAGGATGGAAGATACAAAAACGAAGGCACCGGCTAGTGGTGGTGAAAAAGCACCTGAAGACATAAAAGTTGAAAAAGGTGATACACCGTTCAAGCCAGGGCCTATCGTAGGCGACCTTCAAAAAGTAGGTATCCCCGCGTCTATACAAGGTGGCAAAGTTGTCATCAATAAGACTAAAACAGTAGTCAAAGAAGGAGAAACGATATCTCAGGACCTTGCTAGGATGCTTACGAGGTTAGAGATACAGCCGATAACAGTCGGTTTGGATCTGAGGATCGCCTTCGAAGAGGGGACATTATTCGATAAAGATACATTAGATATCGATTCTGAAAAATTCATCAACGATCTCAAATCATGTGCAGGTTCGGCTTTCAACCTATCGGTGAATGCAGGATATCCAACAGAAAAGAATATCAAGGCACTCATATCGAAAGCACACAGAGATACATTCAGCTTGGCCTTAAACTCAGATATATTAACATCTGATACGGTCAAGATCAAATTATCGGAAGCGAGCATGAATATGTTGAACTTATCATCTAAGATCGACACCAGTGCATTGGACAGCGACATCAAAGAGAAGCTAGGGATCGAAGAGGAAGAACAAGAAGAAGAGGAAGAAGAGGAAGAAACTGAAGAACAGGAAGAAACTGAAGAACAGGAAGAAACTGA
>CAZFVW010000147.1:0-1844 GCA_964522285.1 uncultured Thermoplasmata archaeon
TAGGCCGCCAGATCAGCCCTTCTGAAGACCTTTACGTCGATATACCCGAGGGTGACGCCAGGAAACTGAAAGATTTCGACCTAAAATTCGATGAAAGAAGGATATTAGAGGAGATCAGGGATATAAAAAGTAAAGAGAAAGCCTTCTGGGGCCTTTGATATTTTTCAGATCTCACCCAGCAGGTCGGATTTTGTAATTATACCTACGACAGCGCCTTCTCTTAGTGTCAGAACCGAGGGATAATAACGTAGCAGTTCCTTCACAACCTTCAGGTTCGCACCTTCATCTATCATGGGAAAGCTCTCGTCCATGACGCTGTATATCTCTCTTTCCCTGTCCAATCTTTCGAAGTTCTTGATCAACCCCTCTTCTGTAACGGACCCGACCGGAAATCCTTCCGAAACCACTGGGAGTTGAGATATGGCGTTGTCTTTCATCACCGTTAGAGCCCGTCCTATAGTGTCCGAGGGTTTCAGGTGATGGAGATCCGTACTGTGGACTTCGCTTGCTTTTTTGCTTTCGGCGAATCCTTCCAAAGCATCGTCCAGGGCGGACATTATCTTCTTACCGTTCTCGTATGACGGTACCGCACGGTCGTTTTCGATCTTAGCTATAAGTGATTGACTGACACCCGCTCTTTTTGCCAGATCGGCTTGTGTGAGTCCCAGTCGTTTCCTGATATTCCGTATCTCACCGAGATCCTCTATCATCGCTCAAGCCCTAGATGCTCATCCCTTTTAAAATTATTCCTATGAGAATAATGTGGACAGTAAATTATTAATAAAACCTAATTTTTGGGGAATTCCGCCCTCTTTTGCAAATATGATAGCGAGAGACATATATTAAAAACATCTCGGGCACGAGCGGGCGTGGAATATTTATGATTCAAAGGTGGAAAAAATGAAGGATAATATAATGGTCGAAACATTACTGGAAACCCCTATCGAGGAACAGGGTATAGAGATCGTAGAGCGAAAAGGGATCGGACATCCGGACAGCATCGCGGACGGTATCGCCGAGGAAGTGAGCAGGAACCTTTCGAGGATGTATATGGACAATTTCGATAGGATACTTCACCATAACACGGACGAAGTTCAGATAGTCGGTGGCCAGGCGGAACCGGAGTTCGGTGGAGGGACCTTACTAGAGCCAGTTTATATATTACTTGTTGGAAGAGCGGTCACCAGCGTAGGTGATAAAAGACTGCCTTACAGATCCACGGCGTTGAAGGCTGCAGACGAATACATATCAAGAAAATGCCCGCACATCGATCCAGAGGAAGATATCACGTTAGATTGTAGGATCGGTCAGGGTTCGATGGATCTTATGGAAGTTTACGATACCAGGAAAGGTCTAGCTAACGATACCTCTTTTGGCGTATCTTTTGCTCCTTTGAGCGAAACCGAGCAGACAGCATTGAAGATGGAAAGGTTCATCAACGGATCTCTGAAGAACGATCTTCCAGAAGTCGGCCAGGATGTGAAAGTCATGGCCACTAGGATAGGTGACGAGATAGATCTGACGATCGCTGCAGCTATAGTGGATTCTCTTACACCCGACCCAGATCACTACATCAGTGTAGTGGAAGAGCTTCGGGACCGCGTGCATGATGAGGCTTTGAAACACACCGATAGAGATGTAGACGTTATGGTGAATACAGCTGATGATTACGACAACGATGTTTATTATCTTACAGTAACTGGATTATCTATGGAGAACGGCGACGACGGTTCAGTCGGTCGTGGTAATCGCGTTAACGGCTTGATAACACCGTTCAGACCCATGAGCATGGAAGCGGCGGCGGGCAAGAATCCCGTGACCCATGTTGGGAAGATATACAATAT
>CAZFVW010000147.1:1854-4576 GCA_964522285.1 uncultured Thermoplasmata archaeon
GCAAATCTGATAGCTCAGAACATCTATGATGAGATCGGCGACGATATCCACGATGTATTTGTCAGGCTCGTTTCCCAGATAGGTAAACCGATAAAGACACCTCAGGCAGCGAGTATACAATTAGTGGTTCCAGAGGAGAACGACTACTCAAGTTGCTTAGACACGGCTGAAGCTATAACTGAAGACTTTTTGGAGAACATCGGCGATATCAAAGATATGGTTTTGAAAGACGAGATAACGGTATTTTAGAAGATCACTCGTCTTGATCCATCATCATGGTAGCGAACACTTTACAGTCTCTTACCATGTAATCCAGTACTGCATACTCGTTGGGCTGGTGTGCAAGTTCCATATTAGAGCACCATACGACTGCTGGTATCCCTCTTTCCCTGAAGTGTGACGCGACCGTTCCACCACCTATACCTACTGGTTCTGGATCTATACCCGTTATCTTTTTTACAGCCGATTTCAATTTGACAACGACTTCAGCATCTTCAGGAGTACCCTCTGGAGAATACTTGAGTTTGGAAAAATCTAGTTCAATATCGGCACCTGTTTCTTCCTCGACCTCTTCCGCAGTATCTTCGAAGATCTCTACAACATCTTTGAGGTCTCTAGAAGGGAGTATCCTGCAGTCGAAGTACTGGACGTCCTTACCTGGGATCGTGTTCACATTGGGAACGTTCGCCTCTTTTTTCGTGGGTTCCATAGTACTGGTTGGTGGAGAAAATAATTGATTTTCCTCGCTCAGTTCCTGGTGCAAACGATCATCGACTAGATTTTGATAGCGGCTACCCACTCTGCATGCGTTTATCGTGCTTCCCGGCATCGCAGCGTGGCCCTGCTTTCCATGAACTATTATCTTTATCCACAGAGCCGATTTTTCGGTTATCTCGACCTTCTTACCTTCCTCTTCACTGTGGTCTGGAACGATGACAAGATCGTCTTCCAAGATAAGTCCCTCCTCCAAGATATGCTCCACGCCGTACTCGCTGCCTGTTTCTTCGTCGGAAACGATAACCATGATCAGATTGTGTTCTGGTTCTATACCGCATTTCGAGAAAGCTTTACCGGCGAATAGACCGGCTATCACTTCTTGACCGTTATCTTCGCTGCCTCTCCCGTATATCTTGCCGTCCTTGAAAACAGGTTCGTACGGATCCGTATCCCACTCATCGAGGTCGCCTTCTGGAACGATATCCATATGGGCGATTATTACGATGTTCTTGTCCGACCTACCGTATTTCTTTGCAACGATGTTGGGCCGAACACCATCAGAGACCCTGTCATCTGGAGCGTCGTATCTTTTGATCTCGTCGAATCCAAGACCATCGATAAGTTCCATCAAAAATTCTGCCCGTTCCATCTCGCCGTCTCCATCGTTATCCGGACCGATCGACGAGATCTTGAGCATCTCGATCAAAGTATCTTTCATCTCTTCTGAAAAGCCATCTATAGTCTGCAAAACATCTTCTTCCATGGGAACACCGGCGGTTTATCTTTCAAGCGGGTAATGGGTGTGATTCGTAGTCGCGCTTGATGTCCTCGCCAGTTAGGTCGAGGTATATTTGTGTTGTGGTGAGAGATGAATGACCTAACATCTTCTGCACGCTCCTGAGGTTCATGCCGGCTTTCAGGCAGTGGACGGCGAAGCTGTGGCGCAGCATGTGCGGGTAAACGTTCTTGTTCAGATCTGCCTTCTTGGCGTACTTCTTTACCAGTCGTTCGACCTGTCTTGTGGAGAGCGGTTTTCCTCTTTCAGATAAGATCAGGTGCCCTTCTTCTGCTCCGGCTTTATAGAACTCGATCATATCTAGAGTCCTGGAATCCACTGGAACTACTCTGTCTTTCTTGCCTTTACCCTCTCTTACGGTGATCATACCTTCTGTAAAATCGATATCTTCTATCTTGAGTGATGTCAGTTCCGAGACACGGAGACCACAGTGGTATAAAATCTGCAGTATCAATCTATCTCGAGTTTTCTTCCTGGGAGGTGCGTTCAGAAGCTTCCGCACCTCGTCTTCCCTAAGATATTTAGGTAATTTTTTTGCCATGTGCATCCCATATATCAGACAAATCGTATGACAAATAAAAAGTTCTTTGAGAGTATAAAAAGATTTTGGGCAGGTTATATCTTCAGATATAAAAAAAGAAAATTAAGAGAAAAGGGTTTTTACTTGTATTCCTGGCAGCTGTCGCACCACCATCTATTGTACTGATCTATGTACCGTAATTGCTGTCCACATGATGGGCACGAGTTCTGCTGTTGTTGAGGCTCCTGCTCGGGTTGTTGAGTTTGAGATGTTTGCCGCCAACCTCCTTGCTGTTGAGACTGCTGTGTTTGAGATTCCTGCCATCCACCTTGCTGCTGAGGTTGTTGGGATTGCTGTTCTTGTTGTGGTTCTTGCTGCTGTTGGTCCCAACCACCTTGTTGTTGTGGTTGCTGCTGCGGTGTTTGTTGGGCCTGGTAACCCTGCTGTGGTGGCTGTTGAGGTTCATGCTGTGCTGGCGAAATTGGCATCTTGTAATCCTGACAACTGTCACAGTACCATTGGTTATACTGCTCTATATATCTGAGTGGAGAATTACAGGTTGGACAGTTTTTCGAGGTCGTATCTACCTCGTCGAGTTTCATGTAACCGAGTAATGCCAAGATACCTGCTAGTGCCATACCGAATATGAATCCGAGTATGATGTAGAGTATGCCATTATCTTTCACGTG
>CAZFVW010000148.1:0-1618 GCA_964522285.1 uncultured Thermoplasmata archaeon
AGCGGAAGGAAGAACAGGATGGACGTGAGTTATTACGATAATCTGGATTTCAAAGAACCAGATGGTGAATCGATATTCGTTTTTCATACCCCAATAGCCGAGATGAAACCTGCGGATATCCACGAAAGAGAGACCGTACCGATTTCATCGCTGCCGGACGGTTATGACTATTACGCCGGAGGTCACATCCACAGAATGCTTGAAGATGATAAAAACGGGTCGAAGATAATCTATCCCGGTGCGACTTTTGGATCATCTTATACAGATCTAGAAAAAGATATACACCGAGGCTTCGTGATAGTTGACGACTGGGATACAGAATATGTGCCTATCGATGTGTGTGATTTTAGAAAAGATTTCATAGATGCTGATGGCATGAAATCCTCTGAGTTAGAAGATGAATTGTTGAGGTTGAGCTCTGGAGATATCAGTGAAGAAGTGGTTTTATTGAAGATCGTTGGCTCACTCCACGAAGGCTTGCCGGAAGATATCGATTTTCATAAGATAAGAAGCAATTTCGAGAACAATGGTGCCGAAACGGTATATCTCAACAGGAGGAACCTAGAGGGGAAAAGGACGGAAAGGGTGAAGGTCAAAGAAGAGAGTGGAGAAGAACTTGAGAGTAAGGTTTTGAAAGAATACGATCCGCCTGAGAACGTGACCACTGAGTTTGCAGAAGACTTATTGCATCTACTTAAAACTCCTCAAAAAGAAGGAGAAACGAAAAAGGATTATGAAGATAAGATATGGGGCGAAGTATGGTCTCTTATCAATAATATCGATGAATATGGTGATGAGGATGATGAAGGGGATGAAGATAATAGAGAGGATGAAAGACGAGAAGAAAAGATAGAAGAAGGGGATGATAGTGATCAAAAGGAAAAGCGTGAAAGACCTAGGGAATCACAGATATCTCTGATGGATTTCGGAGGTGAAAGCGAGTGATACTCAACCGGATGGAGATCGAGAACATCCGCAGTCATGATAAGTCCGTTATCGATTTTAGGCCAGGGATACTGCTGTTCCAAGGTGATATCGGTTCGGGTAAATCATCGATATTATATTCTCTGGAGTTCGTGCTTTTTGGAGGGACTGAAAGGAACTTTTATGACAAACTTTTAAGACATGGAGCGAAGAAGGCTAGTGTAAAATTAGATTTTCATATCGATGGAGTAGATTATACCGCATTCAGGAGTATAAAGCGGAAGACCGATTCTATCAGAGGAGATAAATCTTACCTGGAGAAGGACGGAGTTCGGATGGAACTTTCTTGGCAGGAGATGAGAGATAAGATAGTCGAACTTCTACAATTGAGGGAAAGTTCAAGAGGCAGTGTCCAGACCTTCCACATGAGTATATACACCCCTCAGGAGAAGATGAAGGAGATACTATCGATGAACGCCGATGAGCGTCTCGAAGCGATCCGTAAGGTGTTCAATCTAGAAGAATATAAGATCGCCCAGGACAATATCTCTATTGTGAAATCCGGCCTAAAAGAAACGATCAAAGAACATGAAGTGAGAGCGGAGAAATTGGAGGGGGTTGTGGATAAGATAGATGAGTTGGAGGGGGAGAAAGAGGAGAAAAAAGAGGAGTTCAGTGAATCTAAGAAAGAACT
>CAZFVW010000148.1:1628-4530 GCA_964522285.1 uncultured Thermoplasmata archaeon
AGGGTTTTCAAGGATAAGGAAAAGGAGATGCAAGAAGTCAAGGATGAAAAGAAAAAATTAGAGACTCTGAAGGAAAAAAAGAGCAAGTTGGCTTCTAAAAAGGAAAGGTTGGAGGATAAAATATCCCGCCTGAAAGAAGATATAGATGAGCTAGAAAAGGAACTAGAGGAGATAAAGAAAGGCGAGGAGAGACTAAAGGATATAGAGGAGAAAAAAGACCGTTATCTGGATCTGGAGAATGAGATTGTAGAGGTAAGAAAAGAGGTAAAGAAGAAGGAAGAACTACAGAACGAGATCAAGCTCTTGAAGAATGAAAGGGAAAATAAGAAAGAGAAGATGAAGGAATTGGAAGAAGCTGGGGAGGATCTTGAAGAGTTGAAAGATGAGATCGAGGGATTAGAAAAGAAAACGGAAGACCTTGACCAACTTGAAGAAAAAAAAGATGAATTGCGTGAAGAGTATTCTGAGATAGAAGGTGAATTAAGGTCTCTGAAGAAGGAGAAAAAAAGTATCATCGACGAGAAAGAAGAGATGGGTGATTTAGAAGGGGAAGGGGAATGTCCAAAGTGTAAACAAGAGATCACTCAGGAACATATCGATAGGATAATCGAAGAGTTGGAGGAAGAGGAAGCTTTATTAACGGACGATATCGAAGGATTGGTGGATTCAAAAGAAGAGAAAAAAGAAGAACTAGATGATATCAGGGAAGATATATCAGAATTGAAGGACCTTGCCAGGAAGTTGAAATATAAAAGTAAAGAAAAAGAAAGTTTGAAGGAGAAAATGAGTAAAAAGGATGATCTCGTAGCCAGAATTGAAGAATTGGATAAAAATATTTTAGAGATAAAAGAGGAAATAGAAAACATCGAATTCGACGACGAGGATCTCCAGAAATTGACCGATGAAAGGGACGGTCTCCAGAAGTATCGTGATGAATATATGACTCTAAAGAATAAGATAAAAGAGAAAGATGATCTGATCGATAAAAAAGAATATAAAGAAATGGAACGGGATAAGAAGGAAGGTAAATTAGAAGATACCCAGAGAAAATTGGAAGAGGTCAAAGAAGATTTTTCTCAAGATAGATTCGAAAAAGTAGTTGAAAGATACGAAGAGTTGATCGGAGATACCCAGAAACTCGAAGAGCGTATCGATAATCTGGAAGAATCCATCGAAAGATTGAAAGAAGATATCGGGGAGAGGAAGGAGGATAAAAAGGAGATGGAGGAGAGTAAGGAGAGGGCTAGGGAGTTGAAGATACTGAAGGCCTGGATCAGTGGAGATTTCAAGGCGGGTATAAAGGCGATCGAAGAACACAGGATGTCCAAATTGAACATGGACTTCGAATCATACTTCAAAACGTGGTTCGAGAACATCTTAGAAGATCCCGAGATAACCGCCAGATTGGACGAGGACTTCTCACCTCTAGTGACGATCGATGGTGATGAGACCATGGTAAGTGACTTGAGCGGTGGGGAGCGTACATCCGTTGCTCTTGCATATCGGTTAGCCTTCAACACCATGATCAAAAAGGAGTTAGGGCTGAAGAGCAATCTTCTTATCCTCGACGAACCTACTACTGGTTTCAGCAGGGAACAGTTGACCAAGCTGAAGGATGTTATGGAAAATATTACCGCTGACCAGGTGATAATAGTTTCTCACGAGAACGAGATCGCGAACCTGGCGGATTATGAATATACGGTCATGAAAAGGGACGGGGTTTCAACGGTCCAGAAAGTCACCTGACCGGTTAAATATTTAACTTGATACCATCGCCGATTTTATCGTATTCTATTATATTTGTGTTTGTTTGTCCAAGTTTTTTAACTAGATCTTCTATCCATTCAGGATTACCGAAGGTGTGGATAGGCACAAAGTTTTCTGGTTTGACTGTGTTTATAAAATCGTCCGGTCCTGCCCAACTAGATAATCTTTCATCCATGTTGGAGAAGGCGATTTCTATGTTTTTTTCTTTTAATTCAACTAAAACGTTTTCGAACACATCGACATGTTCTTTCCTCTTTTCAGGACTCCATTCTGGCCAATTCCACTTGGCAAGATCACCTCCGAAGTAGATGTGCCTCCCTTTTATCCTTATCAGATACGCAACCCCTTTATCGTTGCTTTCGAAGGTGTGGATATCGATATCATCTATCCTGTGATCGCTGTTTGGGACGACTTGGACCACATCAGAATCGGAAGAGAATAAACCGGTTGAGATGTCATTAGAGATGATAAGATGGGTTGTTTCAGCAAATTTCGAAAACTTATCCACTGAAGTAGTAAAATGATCTCTGTGACCGTGTGAAAAGAATACGTATAATTCCTTATGCTCAGTGATATTTTGAACTATTTCTTTTGTACCATTTGGTGAGAAACTTTCTGAAGGGTAATCGAAAAGTATGACTTTATCATCGTATTCAAGTGTGAAACAACTGTGGTAGATATAAGTTATCCTAGCTTCCATATTATCATAACCAATTTTTGATCTTATCGTTTTACATTCGATCTAGACCTAGTATCTCTTTCATCCTTAAACTGTCCCTGTCCAGCTCTGGGGTCTCACATATGATCGTTATATCGTAGTCTTTTTCCTTCAAGATCGGGGCAAGCTGACGAAAGTCTGGTTCGTATGCCTCTAGGTTCATGTGTTCTTTCTCACCGGTCTCATTGTACTTTATGGATGAAAAATGTGCGTGCAGTGGTCCGTCATAGATACATTCATATTTCTCAAAAAGTTCTTTAAAATCGTCTTCCGATTTCAGTATTCCATCGTATCTAGCATGATAGTGAGCGAAATCCAAAACAGGAACCGCTACATCGGTTCGTTCTAGAACTTGTTCGATCTCGTCGAGCGTACCCCAGCTTTTCTTCCTACCCATCTGCTCGAGGCCTATCTTTA
>CAZFVW010000149.1:0-4521 GCA_964522285.1 uncultured Thermoplasmata archaeon
CCCACTCCTCCTTGTAAACACCTTCTTCTTTGAGTTCTTCCTTTAACTTCTTCTTTTTTACCTTATTCAGTAGAAAGGGCACCAGTAATATCGATTTGGATATTTTAGGTCTCCACGGTTCCTGCATCGCAGCATAACAGGCGGGTCCGTTGAATCTCAACCACCAGTAAAGATGATAGAACAAAAGGAATAACATCCCCGTCCCGTATAATATCAACATATTGGTCAGGAGCTTATTTTTTCTGAGACCGGGTAGATCAGATATCCTTAGGTAGAAAACGATCGGCATGGATATGAAGAACATCAATCGGTAATAGTAGTAGATCGAAGGCATCATGCTGTATCTCCAAACCTCTCTGTACGTATAGGTGAAAAACATCAAGACGAACAATATCAAAGCTGGTGAAGCTAGGATCAGATTATATCTAATGAACTCCCACCTCTCTTTCAACTTGTCCTCTTTTACATAATCTAGATCTACCGTAACGTACAGTATGTAGAAGGTGAGCACAAGATGAAGAGATACTACGGAACCGAAGAACCAGTTGGTGTTATCTCCGAGCCATAGGATCGACTTTTCGTAAGGTGTAAATCCGTATTCAGGTTCGAAATCCAGTGATATTTCCGTATCCGAATCGAGAGATATTGTTCTCTCGTAAAGGAAATCGGGGTACTCTTTATCTAAGTCCTCAAAATCGTCTTCTCTTTCGTCGGTGTAGCCTCCTGCGGTGACGACGTATTCCCCTTCTTCTAGATCCCATTCCGCAGGGTGAGTTCCAATACCATCAAAAACGACTTTACATATATCGAATTCGGGTTCCAGCGGTATCAAAATACTGTCGAAATCCTCTCTTTGGTAGAGGTCGGAGAATTCAAGTCTGCCCATGTCCTCGCTCACTTTTTCTAACTTGACGAAAGAGTTCCCCTCCGTCTCTAGCCATATGTAACGTCCGACTTCTCTGCTCTCTAAATGCTCTGTTTTAGAAAGTATCAGGGTCAGGTTCATCACATATCCTTTGTATATCAGGGAATCATCAGCTTCAGAACGTATCTGTAGGTAACTGATACCCAGATAATAATCGTCGGTTTCTAATTGATCTATGGATAACTTGTGTGTTTCCTGACTATTGCTCTGAGCCAGATTGACAGCTGGAATAGTGAGAAATAGGTATATAACGGCGGATAAAACAAGTATGTAATATCCCCTACGCATCGTAGATATATTTTTAAACTCGTTAATATGATTTATTGCTCAATATCTATATCCTCTTATTTCTTCCGTCCTACCACCTTTGAATCGATAGAACCCGGCTAGAAGAGTGGAATCCTTTATCTCGATCTCCTCGAACAGCTTTTCTCGGTCTTTTTCTTCTGTCAGATTGTATATCAGGGCCCCGGTTATGTTGCTGTCCGAGATGTTATGGATACTATCATGGGTGTAGACTTTTAGCAAAACCACCCCTAAACCGTAATTGTGATATTTCTCGATCCTCTCGATGTTGATAAGATCTATCTTCTGGTAGGGCTCTTTTTTGAACAGGTAATAGATGCGTTTCTGTTCGAAGTAGAATGTATTGCCGTCGAGTACGTAACTATCACCCTCTTCAGAGTAAAACCAGAGGATCATCAATAGTATCATCAGATCTACCAAAAGCATGGGTATCTCATCCGTAGTTTCGAAAAGAGGTGAATTGAGGGTAATAAATTGAAAGTAGTCCAGGTAATGCAGGATAACCAAGAATACGATGAAAACGTACATCGCGAAAAGTAACAGCATGGCCGCCCTATTTCTTTTTACCTTGAATTCTTTCTCGAGGTTCATTCGATCCATAATATGATTATAGATTTATGTAATTGATGCATGATCATCGTGTGAAAATGAGATTCAAAACTTCTCTATTATCTTGCTGAACTCTTTCAAACACCAGTTCATACTCGAGGGTTTAACTGTCTCTTCGTTGTAGAAGATGATCTCACCATCCATCGACTCTATAGCGAAGTTGAAATCGTTCTCCTCGAAGTGATCTCTTACAAAGCTGTTGAACCGTATCTTGATATTGGGATCATCGCTCCTTAGTATGTATTTATCAGAAAATTCAGGATTCATATCAAAATCTATATCTTGACTACCTAGGGCGGATGATACCTTCCCTAGAAGGTTCTCCTTCTTCATCTGAAAATCCGGTAGATCATCGTCCGGTTGTGCCAGAAATACTGTAAAAACGTGATGTCTACTGTGGCTACCACTCCCTGTTTCGTATTCATAATCGAATATCTTCCAATCGATCCCGTGTTTCTTACCGGTCATGAGACTCTTTGCCTTTTTATTGTACCCTCTTTGAAAAGGGCCGAATTTAGACAGATCATCCCAGTAGAGAATATTATCGTTCACGTGATATCTCAAACCTTTCTTTTTCGCGAATTTTCTGAGAGCTTTGACCCTTTTCTGACTATAGATCTTGGATATTATCGAATAGATGATAAACAGTAAGAAGATAATAAACGGTAATAATCTCAAAATGCTCATCAACATCGTTTACATGATGATTTTACGGATTTTATATTTTTTGTTCTTCACGGCCATATCCGATACTCCAGCATGTGCAGTTCCACTCCACTCATGTTGGTCTCGTCGTACTCGTCTTCTACCTTTCCACCCAGAGATTCCGGTATCTTCCTGCTTGGGATGTTCTGTTCCGCCACAGGGTACAGAAGGTATTCGTGATCCAAGTTCTCGTCGGCCCATTGCTTCAGAGCTGTGATCGCCTCTTTCCCGTAACCATGCCCGTGAGCGGACTTCTTCAACCAGATACCGAGCTCCGGTGTCTCCGTATCGATATTATGCAGCCCGGCGCATCCCAGGAACTCCTCTGTCTTTTTATGGATTACTACGGTCTGAAAGTTACTGCCCTCCTCGTTCTCTTTCATGGATCCCTCTATGAATTTCTCGGTATCTTCGATCTTCTTCGGAGGTGCTGGATACGTGTATTTTGTGATCTCGGGAGTAAACTCTTCGTAGATCTGCTGCTTGTATCTCATGGAAATAGGTTTCAAGTAGAGGCGGGTGGTTTCTATGGATATAGGTAGGTCGGGCATGATAGTATTAGTAAGTTCACATATATTTAAAAGATTTTCTCGACTATCTTCAATTTGTAATGGCCATCATTGTTGGTTATAACGAGGTAATACTTACCTTTAGATAAAGTCGTATCTCCAGATAAGTAGTAATTTTCACCAGTTCTTCCAGATGTGCTTTTTTCTACTCTTATGTTGCCGACCATTTCATCAGTATCTGAATCATATACTCGGACCATCAGTTCTGGATTATCACGGTCTGAGGAATATGCTGCTAATATCACCTCAGCTTTATCTTCTACTATAAAACTATCACTTGTTTTCTCTCTATAGTATCCTTCTATCTCCATGTATGTATCTCTCGTAAAATATCCATAAGTATACCATGCGGAGAAAGACAAAATCAACATGATTATCAAAAAGATTGCTATCCCTCCTTTGGTCGTGAATACTGTAGCCCTTGGTTTATGGGTTTCTTCAGGGATATTACCTGTTCTACAATGATAACAAATAAACTCATCTTCTTTAAAAGTCTCACCATCGGGATAATAATAACTCACATAAGCAGCTGTATCTTTTGAATATTGTTCTGAAGAATGGCCTGAACATACTTTCTGACCACATAGATTACAGGTTAAAGTGCTGTCGAAAAATACGTTTTTTCCGCAAATATCACACTTATCAAGCAGCTTTATCTTATCACTACCCTTAGAGGTGAAACGACAGATATATAAATTATGATAAAAATTTAATCATATATACATACGGTATTTTTTTCTATATCTTCATCGTTTATCCTCACTTTCACCTCAGACACCTAGACGTGATCTGAACTATAAGGGAAAAAATGATTTAAAAGTGCTGTTGTATAATGTTCAAACGATGACTCTAGAAATGATCTTGGATGATGATCTCTCAAAAATAATAGAATTTCTATTAGAGAATCCAGTACTTGATTACTCTAAAGATGATCTTGTTAAACAGGTGGGGGTATCTAGAAACGATCTTTTCAGCAAATGGGATCAGTTAGAAAATAACTCTATCGTCAAAAAAATTGGAAAACGAGATGATACCCAATTATATCGACTCGACACCGATTCTGATATCGTTAACATATTGGGCAGATTGAAAAGATCAGAATTCTCTTCGGAAGAAGATTTCGCTGAAAGTTATGACCTTACCGAAGAAGAAGTTGTGGAAGCTATAGAGGGGTTCCGTGATTTAAAGCCAGAATTCAAAAAGAAGATCGAAGAAGGTCTAGAAGACTCGAAAAAAGGGCCGAGTTAAATCCCACGAAGACTTACGCTCAAAATTTTCTGATTCAAAGGAATGAAAATCGTCTGCACTCATCGATCCATCACCCCTCTGCGCATTATGATAATTAGATACGGACTACCCACTATATCTATTACAAATTTCGCATAACTCCCCATATTACTCCAATAT
>CAZFVW010000150.1:0-4507 GCA_964522285.1 uncultured Thermoplasmata archaeon
GTACGCTAAAAGTGGTGTAATATAGACCGCAAATTCTTTTTTGTAATAACACAATATATGCCCGATGATCATGCTTATGACACCCGGTCCCACCGAAGTACCGGAAAGGATAAGGAAAGCCATGAGTCGCCCTATCCAGAACCCGGATTTAGATGATGAATTTTTCGAATTCTATCATGAATTAGAGGAGAAAATAAAGAAGGTATACGGAACCGAAAAAGATATGCTGGTCCTAGGCGGAGAAGGGATACTTGGATTGGAAGCAGCTGTGGCCTCCACTATAAAGAAGGGAGAAAAGGTTCTCTGCCTGTCCAACGGTATATTCGGTGAAGGGTTCGCTGATTTCGTCGAGATGTATGGTGGGGAACCGGATCTATGCTCTACTGACCACGAGCAGATATTGAGCGCTGAGATAGTCAAAGAAAAACTAGAAAATAACGATTACACCGCTGCGACCATGGTCCACTGTGAAACACCGACTGGAACCCTGAACGACATCGAAGAGATACTCCAGATATTATCAGAGCAAGAAGTCTTGACCATCGTAGATGCGGTCTCATCACTCGGTGGTGTCGATGTTCCAACAGAAAATATAGATATCTGTATAGGGGGGTCTCAGAAGTGCTTCAGTGCACCACCAGGACTTACCACGCTCTCCGTTAGCCAAAAAGCTTGGGATAAGGTCGAAGAAACACCTCAACGTTCTTTCTATACGAGTTTACAACCGTGGAGATCCTGGCTCGAAGATGAATGGTTCCCATACACTCATCTGGTCTCGAATCTTTACGGTCTGGACGAAGCTATGGATATGATAATAGAAGAGGGTAAGAAATCCGTATTTTATAGGCATGTTGAATCCGCTGGACTGTGTAGAAAGATGGGAGCCGACATGGGACTAGAACTGTTCCCAAAAAAAGAGAGCTACTGCAGCCCCACTGTTACCGCCTTCAAGGTAGACAGAAGCGCTTTAAACATCCAAAAGAAGATGAAGGAAGAATACGACATATTGATCGCTACCAGTCTAGGAGACTATAAAGACAATATGATCAGGATCGGGCACATGGGCTATAATGCCGATGAAGATAAAGTAAAGAAAACCATGGAAGTCTTGAAAGAAGCTATCTGAACGATCTATACCGTCCTTCCGCCTTTTTCTTCTTTATACCCCAATCCAGGTATCCTGTATTTCTTCTCTACTCTATCCGTTATCTCTGTGAATATTATCGTGAATATGAGGTATATGACGGCTATTATAGCGAAGATCTCAAGGTACTTGAAAGTTGAAGAACCTATAAAGGTGGCCTGTGCCGTCAGTTCTTCCACCCTTATGACATAAGCTATGGATGTGTATTTGAAAAGATATATCAACTCGTTAGACCAGGCAGGGAGAGATATTCGAAGACCCTGGGGAAGGATGATGTTCCTTATAGACTGGAACTTGCTCATCCCCATCGAACGGGCAGCTATCATCTGGCCAGACTCGATAGACTGGATAGCCCCCCTTATATACTCCGCCTGGTAAGCTCCGCTGTTGAGTGAGAACCCGATGAAAGCGGCTATCATCGGGTCGAAGGATAGGCCAACTGTAGGTAGACCATAGTAAAGTATGAAGATCTGGGTCAGAAGTGGAGTCCCTCTGAACACCTCGATATAGCTTACCGATAAAGTAGAGGCCAGTCGATTCCCATAGATCCTACCCAGAGCAAGGGTTATTCCTATTATGAATCCGACAATCAAAGATGTAAAAGTGAGAGACAGAGTTATGACTAGCCCTTCTTGAAGGGCGGGCCAATTGTCCAGGAAGAATTCAAATAACCCTGCCATCACATCTACTCCTTATTATTCCTCTCCATACAATGTTGCTATCTTTCCTAGGAACTCCGCTGTTCTTTCTTTATCCGGATTCTGGAACATCTTCTTTGGCGGTCCCGCTTCAACGATGTAGCCCTTTTCCATGAATATGATCTCGGAGGAAACACTCCCCGCGAAACCCATCTCGTGAGTGACAACCAGCATGCTCATCTTTCCCGCTAAATTTTTCATAACCTCTAGAACTTCACCGATCAGCTCGGGATCTAGAGCGGAAGTAGGCTCGTCGAAGAGCATGAGTTTCGGTTCCATGGCTAGAGCTCTTGCTATACCCACTCTCTGCTTCTGACCGCCGGAAAGCTGGGCGGGATAACTGTCAGCCTGATCCGCTAGACCGACTCTTTTCAATTCCTTCATGGCTTTCTCTTTCGCCTGCTGTTTGTCCATCTTCTTGACTTTCTCTAGACCCATACTGACGTTACGCAGTGATGTCAGATGGCTGAAAAGGTTGAAATGCTGGAAAACGAAACCTATCTCCTGCCTTATCTTGTTGATATTTTTCTTGGGATCGGTGACCTCTTCACCATCAAGCCATATTTCGCCTTTATCAGGGGGTGAGAGTTGGTTTATACACCTTAGTAGGGTACTTTTACCCGTACCGCTGGGACCGATTATAACTTTAGTTTCTCCCTTGTCTAGATTGAAAGACACTCCTTTCAATATCTCAGTTTTACCATACGATTTATGGATATTCTTTGCCTCTAACATATGCATATTAACTACCTCCTATCCTCATCTTTCCACCTCTACTTCGTATCCTGGCACTTTCAATTTTTCCTCTACTACCCCCAGACCTCTATTTATCGCGAAAACAACGATGAAATAGATGAAGGCTATCAATAAAAGAACTGGCAGTACGATATTCGGCTGTCCTTCATAGATATAGTCGCCCTGCCTCATCAGTTCTATGACACCGATTGCAAAAGCGATAGAAGTATCTTTTAGGACTATAGTGAACTCGTTGGACCAACCAGGTAAAGAGATCCTGATAACCTGAGGAAGTATTATATTTCTTATGGACTGGAGTTTCGACATCCCGATAGATAAAGCGGCGTTCATCTGTCCGCTGGGTATGGAGTTGATCGAACTTCGATATATCTGGGCTTGATATGCAGTGCTCCTGAGTGTTAGGCCGACTATCGCTGCTGGGAAAGGGTCAAGATTTATACCGAAATTCGGAAGACCCAGCCAAACTATGAGAAAGATCACCAACAGTGGTATACCTCGAAATACTTTTTCGTATCCATATATAAAATAGTCCAGAGGGAACACTTTATATGATCTGAGGAAAGCCATGGATAGACCTAGTACAGTTGCAAAGAAAAGACTGAAAAGGGTTAGGCTCAGAGTTACCCCCAACCCTTCCATGAGTAACGGTAGACTATCTATCAGCGTGCTCCAGACCAACTGAACCCCTCGCTAAATCTTTACTCGAAGTACTTAGCTACTATGTCGTCCCATGTTTCGGTATCTTTTATGTTGTTCAGACCGTTATTGATATCTTCCAATAACTTATCTCTGCCTTCTTTTACACCGAATCCGTATTCTTCTCCGGTTTCGATCGTCGAGATCAATTTAACGTCCTCGCTCCTTTCAAAAGCTCTAGCTACTGGCTTATCAAGTACGATCGCGTCTATCTTTCCATTGATCAGATCCTGAAGAGCTAGTGTATATTTGGAATATCTCTCGAAATCATCCGATGGCATGGTACCGTTATTCACCAAGTTTTCTTCTATCCAACCGGCACCAGTAGTACCTGTTTGAGCTCCTACGCTGTAATTCTGTAGATCTTGGTTTTTATCCAACTGTATATTGGAATTTTTCCTAACGATAATAGACTGGTCCGCTTCGTAGTATGGGTCCGAGAAATCTATCTCCTGTTCTCTCTCGTCAGTTATCGTCATCGCTGCAGCGATCACATCGATCTTTCCCTGCTTCAGTGCACCTATAAGAGTGCCGAAGTCCATATCCCTGACTTCTATATTATCGTAGCCCTGGTCTTTAAGTATCTCTTTTATAAGTTCTATATCGAATCCAACGATCTTTCCGTCCTCTTTATACTCGAATGGAGCAAAGTCCGCTGAAGTCCCTACGATGATCTTACCTTCTTCCTCCGCACATCCGGACAGGGCCACAGCCATAACTAAAATTCCTACAACCGCGACCACAGCCGCATATTTATTCTGCTTTTTGAACATATTTTATCCCTCGCTAAGTAGTTATCGTAAAAGTATTATTTAAATGTACCCAAAAAACAATAGAGTATATATTACTATATATATCATTAAAATCCAATAGGAAAATTTAAAAGTCAAATGTATATAGTAACATAGATTCCATGAGTTTAGAAGAAGGCTGCAGGACTGCGATCGAAACCTGCATGGGTGTTACTGAGGAAGACAAATTAACTATCTTAACAGATGGTCCAAGTTTGAGTATCGGAAAAAAACTCAGAGAGATCGCATTAGAAACCACACCCCACGTCAGATTTTTCAATCTTGATATCTATGGAGAGAGACCTTTGAAATATTATCCTGAAGGCATCGAAAAAGCAGCTTTAGATTCAAGTGTCACGATATGGACCGCGGGATCAGTTGAAGGTGA
The DNA here is from genome assembly GCA_964522285.1 of uncultured Thermoplasmata archaeon. Lineage (GTDB taxonomy): Archaea > Thermoplasmatota > Thermoplasmata > Halarchaeoplasmatales > Halarchaeoplasmataceae > CAZFVW01. The sequence goes on from CAZFVW010000150.1 coordinate 4,474, forward strand.
ATTAGAGACGATACGGGGTCCTTTCATAAAATCA
>CAZFVW010000151.1:0-4483 GCA_964522285.1 uncultured Thermoplasmata archaeon
ATTTCACTTTTACAACCCCCTCTCCAGAAACTTTATTTATAAAAGAGTTATGAGGTATATCGTAAGTCAATAAAGATGGGATGTTATGGCTTCGATAGCAGAGAAATTAGCAGATAAGCAGAAAGAGATATCCGTCGGCGAATTCTTCGAAAGGAACAAACATATCTTAGGATTCGATTCTCTAACCAAGTCGCTGGTGACCGCGGTGAAAGAGGGTGTAGATAACTCTCTCGATGCCTGTGAGGAAGCGGATATACTTCCAGAGATCATAGTTGAGATAGAGGAAGTCAGCGATAGGGAGTACAAAGTTTGCGTTGAAGACAACGGTCCAGGTATAGTGAAAAGGAAGGTTCCGGACGTTTTCGGTAAATTACTCTACGGATCAAGGTTCCATGAGATAAGACAGAGCCGAGGTCAGCAGGGTATAGGCGTGTCAGCGGTCGTCATGTATGGACAGTTGAGCACCGGGATGCCAACTTTAGTACGGTCAAAGGTCGCTGAGAAGGATTATGCACAGGAGTTAAAGATCACCCTGGACACCAAGAAAAATGAGCCGGATGTCCTATCTCAGGATGTTGTGATATGGGAGGGGAAAGAACACGGCACTCGTTTTGAAACAACTATCAAGGGACTTCTTCGCAGTGGTAAGCATTCTGTTTTCGAATATCTGAAGAATACCGCTATAGTCAATCCACATGCAAGATTTACTTACACAAGGGACGGGGAGAAAACAGTCTTCAAAAGAGCAACGGATCAGCTTCCAAAAAAGACCGAAGCGGTGAAACCACACATAAGAGGCATCGAATTGGGTACATTAGCCAAGATGGCCAAGAACAGCGAAAGACGTAAGCTGGTATCATTCCTTGTAAATGAATTCAGCAGGATCAGCTACAGCACGGCTAGAGATATCTGTGAGAAAGCTGGCATAGAAGAAGAGGTAGATCCCAACGATATGGATGTTAAAGACTGTAAGGCGATATTGAACGCAACAGAAAAAGTCAAGATAATGTCGCCGAAAACGGACTGTCTTTCACCCATCGGTAGTATGCTCATAAAGAAAGGTCTGAAGAACGTACTCAAGGGATACAGGCCAGAGTTCTATTCACCTCCAACGACAAGAGATCCAAATGTTGCTTCGGGCAATCCTTTCCAGGTGGAAGTCGGATTGGTTTACGGTGGTAATCTTCCGTCAGAAGGTCCCGTGAGAATACTGAGATTCGCCAATAGGGTTCCGTTGATGTATAAGAAGAGCGGATGTGCTACAACAACAGCTATCAAGAATATAGACTGGAGGATATACGATCTGGATCAGAAGGGCGGGACGGGTATGCCCCGGGGACCGGCTATCATATTGATACACGTAGCATCTACGAGAGTCCCATTCACTTCTGAAGCTAAAGAAGCGATCGCTGATATTCCAGAAGTCATCGAGGAGATCGAAAAGGGTCTGAGGGAATGTGCCAGGTCCATGAGGACACATCTGAATAAGGAGAAACGGAGGAAGAAGGTATCCAAGAAATTCAAGATCGTCAGAGATATCTTACCCATGATCGCTAAGAAATCAGCGGATATCGTCGGAAAAGAAGCTCCTTCCCTCGATAAAGTGATGACAGAGATAATGGGTGTTATCTATGTGGAGAACGAATTCAAGATGAACGGTGAGATCTGTGAATATAATATCGATCTCAATAATTACACTCCACAGGAACGAAAGATGAAAGTATATTTCGAGAAACCTTACCCCGAAACCCAGCTTATCTCTTCCAATATAGATCCTAGTCACGACGGTGATTACATAGAATGGGACCTAGATACACTGAAACCCTCTAAATCCAATAGGATAGAATTCCAATTCGATGGTGGACTTGAGAAGGAAGATATAGATGGGACCGAGATATATGTAGAAGGCGTACCAAATACAAAACTCATAGGTGCGGAGACCTTACCGGATGACTGGGACGTTGAACTAGCAGAGATAGAGGAAGGTGAATAGAGATGCAGGAAAGACACGAGAACGCTTTGGAAGAACTGGAACAGATCGCGCTCAGGTTCTACAACCAGTTGGACGATGGCGACATCCCTACGATGGAACTCGCTACTCGAAGTAAGAACAACATACGTTTTGACAAGAACTTAGGTGTCTGGAAATACGGTAGCTCGAAGAGCACTCGCTCGGCCAAGAAACTCAGCGGAGCCAGGATGCTGCTCAGAACTCTCTACATGATGGACCTGATAAAGGACATGATCGAGAACGAGAAATCATCGACGTTGAGGGAGATGTACTACATATCCGAGGGGTGGGATAAAGGAAAATTCAACGATCAGAAGGAATCCGATCGCCTGGCAGAGGATATGGAGATCGTCACCGACTGTCTTAGGGAGGATTTCAAACTCAGACCTGAAGAAGACGGTGCCAGGTTGATAGGAGATATCACAGTAGAGGAGAAGACAAGGAAGGGGGATATCAGGAATATCAACTGCAGAGACGATGTTGGTGACTCCGGTTATACCATCCCTTATAATGTTGAGAAAGACAAAGTCAATTTCTCCAATATCAATGTAGATTTCATGATAGCCATCGAGACCGGTGGTATGTTCGACAGGTTGGTCGAGAACGGTTTCGATGAAGAGGCGAACTGTCTTCTCGTGCACCTTAAGGGCCAGCCCGCCAGGTCGACCCGGAGGGTAATGAAGCGATTGAACGAAGAACAGGGAGTCCCAGTTGTGGTCTTTACCGACGGTGATCCCTGGAGTTTCAGGATCTTCGCTAGTGTAGCATACGGAGCTATCAACAGCGCCCACTTATCTGAATTCTTGGCTACACCCACAGCAGAATTCATAGGTGTGACCGCCAGCGATATAATGAATTACGATCTACCTACGGATAAGTTGAGCAGTACAGATAAAAAAGCACTTAAACAGGAGCTTGAAGATCCTAGGTTCAAAACCCAGTTCTGGAAAGACGAGATCGAGACCATGCTAGAGATCAATAAAAAGGCTGAACAGCAGGCTTTAGCGAAGTATGGTTTGGATTACGTTACAGACACATATCTGCCGGAGAAATTGACTGAGATAGGGCTTTTATGATGTTCTAACAACATTAAATCAAGTAAAAAATTAAAAAAAAAGAAATGGTTTGAGTTTTGATTAGTTTTCTGGATCATCTTCGTTCTTTTTTGTATGCGTAGTAAGCTACTGGGATCGCTGAAGCTATCAAGACGATGGCCAAACCCGGGAAAGGAGCTTCTTCGGTTGTCATCTTGATACTTTGTGTACTGAAGTGTTCTATATGGAAAACGTAAACTGCTCCTCCACCTGCACTTTCGTTGCTGTTATCCATGCCTTCGTAATTGACTGCGTCTGATGTTTCTATGCTTATATCACCTTCTGAATCGGCGATATACTTGTCCGCGAAGGCTTTGTTGACCAGTATCGTTACATGGTTCGTCGTATCGCTGTCCTGTGCCTCGATAGTTAAAGTATCTGTTTCGTCGTCGAAATCTACCGTTACCGCATCTACACCATGAGGATCGCCAGCGTTGACTACCAAGGCAGCCCACGGTGTGTAACCTTCAACTCTCAGGAATGTGACGGCTCCGCTTGAGGCTGCATTCTGAGCTTTGCCTTCAAAAGCCTCTCCTCCGGCAACAGGAGGTTCAAAATCATTCTGGTCTACGGGTGCCATAGTAAGTGTTTGTGTACTGAAGTGGTCTATCTGGAATACGTAAACCGCTCCTTCACCTGCGCTCTCATTGCTGTTATCCATACCCTCGTAGTTCACCGCATCGGATGTATCTATTTCGAGATCCCCTTCCGAATCGGCGATGTATTTGTCAGCGAAGGCTTTGTTGACCAGAATAGTGACATGGTTCGTGGAATTACTATCTGTAGCTTCTATAGTTAATGTATCTGTTTCGTCATCGAAATCTACCGTTACCGCATCTACACCATGAGGATCGCCAGCGTTGACTACCAAGGCAGCCCACGGTGTGTAACCTTCAACTCTCAGGAAAGTCGCAGCTCCACCTTGAGAGGCGTTTTCAGCTCGGTCGTAGAAAGCTTCTGCATCTTCGATAGGTGGTGTAAAATCTACTGGTTGGCTTTGAGCCATAAAAGGCAAAGCCATCACTGAGACCATGATCAATGATATAAGCAACACTATTGTTTTTCGTTTTGTTTTATACATTATATATTCACCTTTTAAGTTGTAGATGATTGGTATATAAAAAATAGTTTTTGGTTCAATCGTTAAATCCTATTGGATTTATGGGCGATAGGGTCTTCAAACTCCGCTCCAGACATTACCACATATCTTCCTTAGAGCGGATACTGCTGAGAGAGCTGCTAGATAACTAGTACGGGGATTATCCGGGAACGGCAGGTTCAAACTACGCCCCATCAGGTCACCGGCTTCACCCTTGAGTTTGATGGTGTGCGAGTTTCGATCTGTTTGTGGGTCTAAGATTATCTTCACATTGGTCCT
>CAZFVW010000152.1:0-4437 GCA_964522285.1 uncultured Thermoplasmata archaeon
AGCATTGGATGACAAGGACGAGGAGAGACGTTTGAGAGCTGTGAAAGCTTTGAAAGAGATAAAAGAACCGGAGACCGCAAATGTTCTGAGAAAGCTATCAGAAAAAGACAGTTCTAAGAGGGTTCGAAAAGAAGCGAAAAAAGCCCTGAAGAAGGTCCGATCTGAGAGATGATGATCAATATGACCATATCAGCATACACTTCCGAAAACTTAAAGTCTTAAAATAGGTTTTCACCGACTATGTCTTCCCTTGGCGACTACGATTTCGAAGATATCGAAACGAAGTGGATAGAAGAGTGGGAGGAGATGTAACTCTACGAACACAACCCGGATACTGAGATAGATCGGCAGGATGAACGAGGAGGGCCGGAGGATACGAAGGCAATACCATCACGGAAGCTAGAAAGGAGACAATCAAGGACGGGGAAGTCGTCGATCGGATGATAGACGCACTGCCAAAGGAACAAATCAAACAGAAACTGAAACCACACATGTGAAGGAGGACACGATAGCAAATCTGTTTTTCATTCAAAACCGTTTCCATCCTATCATTTTCTTATATCTCGAAAAGAAAATTATCAAAAACAAATATTTATATATCCTCTCTCATTCATAAATGTGATTGATTCATATGAAGGGATCGACAAAATCTACCATCCTTAAAGTGCTGGGAGTCTTATTCGTCTTAAGTGCTGTAGCATTTATATTCATTGGTATCGGGATGTATATATCACCTACAGAAACTAGCACTTCTGCGGATGGTGCATTGATAGGGGGCGTTTGCACACCTATTTTCCTTATCCCTGGAGCGGTATTCCTATACTTTGCCACTAAAATTACAAAAAAGAATGAAGCGTTGACCGATGTTGCAGGATATTTACGTATGTATAGGAGGATCACCTTATCTGAAGTATCCCGAAAAGTCGGTAAATCAGAAAAAGAAACTATGAGATTGATCAACGAATGTATCGAGAAAGGTATGGTGAAGGGACATATAGATAGGCAGACCAAGGAATTTTTCACTAATTCTAGTCTGAAACAAGAGAATAGAATTGTAGGTATCAACGAGTGTACTCATTGTGGTGCTTCAGTAGATAAAAAAGTTCTTAGAGGAGAGACGGTTCGATGCGAATACTGTGGAGGAGTAATAAACGAACCACCTAAAATGAATGATCGACGTAAGATGGGGCGAAATAAGTATTATAATTGATTATTTTTTCAATTTTCCAAATCCGTCCCACATTCAGGGCAAAATTTTGCCTTAGACGACACTTTATTATCACATTTAGGACAGTTTATCTCAGATACTTTGAGTTTAGTTCCACACTCATAGCAGAATTTTGCGTTGGGACCTACTTCAGCATCACAGTTGGGACAATCAATCGTATCATCATGCAATTTCTCCCCACAATTTTGACAGAATTTGGAATCCTCCCGTGTTTCATATCCACACTTTGGACAATCTGTAGTATCTTCCGATGTTGGCTTAGACATGCCTGATGACATCTCTTTTGCCATCCCAAGCCCGGCACCCATTCCTGCACCCATACTGGACATATTAGAAGCATTGCCCCCTCCCTTTTCAGCACCTTTACCTATGTTTTCTACCGCTTTTCCAGTTTGGTACTGAGAATAATTAGCGTTGACGGTTCTCATCGCCCCACTTTTGTCTATGGCCCTTTCGACTTCTTCGGGGAAGTTGAGATTGATCCCGATTATCTTCATAACTTTCAATCCGTAATTTTTTAGTGTTGGGTTGGCCTTACTCAAGACCATCTGTTCTATCTCTTGAAGGTATGCTGGCATATCGACAACAGCCATATTTTTTTCTTTCTTCAATTCGCCCAATACATCGTTGATACACATTATGATCTGACTTTTATTCCACTTTTTTACTTCTTCACTGGAACTTATGCCCTTAGTACCGACGAATTCATTGATGAATAGTACTGGATCTTTTACTTTATAAGAGAATCGGCCGAAACACCGGATCCTAATCAAACCAAAATCTCGATCTCTGAACGTTAATGGTTCTAGCGTTCCGAATTTCCCTCTCAAAACCTTGCGCTGTATGTAGTACACTTCACCGAGTTGCTTGATACCAGTGGTTTTTGCAGCTATCTTCGCAAGGACAGGTATATTCTGCGTAGTTATGGCGTACCTTCCAGCTTTATCGAAAACTTTCATCACTTTTCCATCTCTAAAAAATACGGCTGCCTCGTCTTCACGAACGATTATGTTGTCATTCCACTTGATATTTCTAGGTATACGATATAAAACGTTATCTCCTTTATGTTCATCTTTCCAATGGAATGTTTTCCTTGCTCCTGCGCCCTTTATTTTTTCATCCTTATTAAAAAACATGCTGATTCACACACCTTATTTTAAATACGTCCCTTTTATTACCTCAGTTCGTTTTTTAAAATTGCGTTCAAACTTATCGACGAACTTATCGATTTCGTCTAACTTCTTGTCGATCTTATCTGTATCACCAGAAGAAATAGAATTTTCCAATGCCTCTACTTTTTTATCAACCTTTTCAACATAATTCAACATCTTCAGATCAAATCGATACAATTTGTTAAGCTCATCTTCTTCTAAACTAACGTCGCTTGAAAGGCCCGAATAACCTTGTTCTGCGTGCCTGACCTGACTCTCCAGCGATTGTAATGTATTGATAGTATCGGCTGTATCTTCAAGCACTTCAAAAACCATATTTTTTGCTAAATCTTTTCTACAACGTTCAACAGAGGATACGGTGTCCGAGATCTTATCAGCGAGATTCTCTCTTATGATCGAATCCGCCGCCCTTAGATCTTCTCTTCCTCTATAGCCCCTAAAACCGGGAATAGCTCTCTCTATTTTTTTCAATAATTTTCTACTTTTGACTACTTTTTTCCTCATGTCTTTTGTCATGTTAGAGCCTCCATAAAGACGACTTTTTATTTTAACTTAAACCCATAGATCAATATCAGTAACGAGATCAGGATTATAACTATTGATGTACTTACTTGTAATGAAACGATATTCAGGATAGCAAGAATAAATCCGAACGAAAATATCGATAATGAGAGCCCGAACATAGTGAAGACCGTATTATCACGGTTTTTCGTAGTAGTGTTGAACCCCATAGATGCGATCACAAATCCAACAAACATGAACCACAATAAGATGCTGAAATCCGCCTTGAAATAGTTCAAAGAATAAAATAAATAAACCAACCCAGTGATGAGGAATATTAAACCATACCCTACATAATAAAAATGGTCTGTTATCGAATTTTTATCCATTATTTCACTCTATTAGAAACTTATTTATTTTATATGTATTTTTCCCCAAGTATATCTGAAGTCCCCAAAGTGATGATGTTTTCCTAATTAAACAATTTATTATAAAAGAGTCACATAAAATAGAGATATTTGGTCTACTGTATTAGACCGTTGATCCGAGAGGGTTTATGGAAAAAGCTGGTGGTTCTTCTACTTACATAGCCTACAGGTATCATCGGTGTCTTCATAGGATTGCTCATACTGAATCTATGTCTGAAAAAGGCACTAAAAGAGAGTAAATTGGAGATGTATTGAAAACCCAATCTCATTTTTCCGAAAACTTAAAGTCTTAAAACAGGTTTTCACCGACTATGTCTTCCCTTGGCGACTACGATTTCGAAGATATCGAAACGAAGTGGATAGAAGAGTGGGAGGAGATGGAACTCTACGAACACGATCTGGATTCTGAGAAACCGGTATTCTCCATCGACACACCACCTAGATACGCTTCAGGATATCTTCACATGGGCCACGCAAAGAATTACATCGAGTTCGAGATAATAAGCCGGGCTATGAGAGCACTTGGTTACAACGTTTTCTTCCCAGTGGGATACGATGATAACGGTCTTCCCACCGAGAAGTATGTCGAGGAAGTCGTTGGTATCAACAAGAGGGAAGTCGAGAGGGAAGAATTCATAGCTAAGTGTAAAGAGACCTCCGCTGAACTCGAGGAGAGCATGACAGAGGTCTTCGACCGCATAGGCATGTCATGGAACTGGGACACGTTCTACCAGACCATCGACGACCTGTCAGTAGAAACAGCCCAGAGATCGTTTTTAGACCTTTACGAAAGCGGCAATCTTTACAGGAACAGCGAACCCACCATCTGGTGCCCCCATCATAAAACGGCCTTGGCACAGGCCGAAGTCGAGGATATAGAGAGGGATACCAAACTGAATTACATCTATTTCGAGCTTGAAAACGGGGAGGAAGTAGAGATCGCAACAACGAGACCTGAATTACTTCCTTCCTGCGTAGCGGTTTTCGTTCATCCGGACGATGAGAGATATACGGATCTTATAGGCAAGAACGTGAAGGTACCACTGTTCGAGCAGGAAGTACCGCTCATGGGAGGCGAAGAGGTCGACAAGGAGTTCGGCTCTGGTAT
>CAZFVW010000153.1:0-4431 GCA_964522285.1 uncultured Thermoplasmata archaeon
CGTGCAGGTGGTCAGTAATATGATAGATCACGACCTCAATCCACAGGCCGCTTTAGACAGACCGAGATGGCTGTGGGATTCGGGTAAAAAAGTCCACTTAGAGCACTCGGTTCCGAACGAAATTGGAAGAGCTCTTTTCAGGAAAGGACACCAGATAAAGTACGCGTTACACTCTGGTAGCTTCGGGCGGGGGCAGATAATAATGAAGAAGAACGGTGTCTATGCAGCCGGGACTGAACCCAGAGCCGACGGCCATATAGCGAGTTGGTGAGAGATTGAAAGGTATCTACTTCTTGGTGATAGAACTCAGTTCCGAAGAAAAGATAGAAGTGGGTTCTCTAGGAGAGATAGATTTTCAGGTGGGCAACTACGTTTACGTGGGCTCGGCGCAGAACGGTATCGAACAGAGAGTGGCCCGCCATAACAGCGATGATAAGAAGCACCACTGGCATATCGATTATTTCCTAGACCATGGTGAGATCCTCGCTGCGTATGCTGTGGAAACCAAGAGAAAGCAAGATGAATGCTGGGCTGCTAGATACGTGAACTACATAACCACCCCCATAGAAGGCTTCGGCTGTTCAGACTGTTCCTGTTCTTCACATCTTTTCAGACATGACGGAACACTGAAGGAGTTGAAAAGGTCACTAGAGCAGTACACTAATATACAAAAACTCGATTTGAACTCATTGAAAGGTCAATAACATTTTTATCTGACTGTTGTTTCACATGTAATCCTAAAGGGCCCGTGGGGTAGCTTGGTCCATCCTTCGGCGTTCGGGGCGCTGGTACTCGAATTCAAATTTCGACGGGCCCACCATCACTTTTCACGGAGCCCAAGCTCTAGCTACACTTGTTTCTCAAAATCAGATCAGATTTTTGTCCTTATTATTTCACCTTGAAGACCATACACCTTCGGGAACGTCGTCGTAAACCGTTTTGTCTTTCTTTCCGTCGGAATCTCCTAGGTTATCTTTATCCATCAGGTCGAATATCTTCTCTTTATGGAAGAGCCAGTAATGGATCCTCCACTCTCTACCATCATAGAGTGTAGTTTCCTCTCTTTCCGTTGTGAGAAGACCTGCGTCCTCTAACATGTAGAATACGTCTCTATCTTCCTGTTCCAATATATTATCGATGATCCTTTCGCTATAACCAAAAAAGTTCATAACGTGTTCGGCCATCATCTGCGCGGCTCTTTCTTCCATATCCCTTCCATCTACACTGTTCTTGATAGCGTGGGTGAGTTGTGATATGGTCAACGGTGATCTTTGTCCTTGTTCTGAGTTTGGCATTGGCATCATTACCTTTTTCCCTTTCTATATAATATTCTTGTTTTTGAACTATAAATAACTTTTCCCACATCCATCTAATCTGACCTATCTCATGGCCTCTCTGTTATCTTCCCAAGCTCTTTTGGTCCTGGATATCGGTATCTTACCGTAGCCGTTTACTTCTTGGAAGAAATTGTGGTCGTAACCCGTGCAGAGTAACTGCCAGTTCTCCCAGTGGCCCATGTTCTTCCACTGCCACCCTGAGTCCAGTTCTAGGAAGTGGTATCTTCCGTGCTCTTTCCAGGACAACTCGATATTGCCGAACTCGACGGCCAGCTCGTAGATAATCCTGGCTAAAAGGATCGTATCTCCTCCCAACTGGTGGAATTCGTAACCGTTCTTTACCATCTTGGGGTGTTTGACCCTGAGCGAATTCAGGCCTTCCGCCTTACCCAGAGAAGCGTTCGTCTTGTCCATAGTTAGGAAGTAGACTCCTTTTCTAAAATCGAGTTCCCTGATAAAGCTCCTGAACTGGTCCCTTATTAGAGAATCCGCGTTCTCGAACTTGCCTTCTTCTTCCTTAGAATATCTCAATTGTTGAGGGTTGGTCTTCCCTACCACTAAAACCGTCGAACCGGAACTGCCTTTGTTCTCCTCGAGCACCATGATCTCCTGCAGCGCTCGGAATCCCATCCTACCTATATGGGTCAATCTTCCTTTTTTCTTGTGGTTGGCAGCGTTCTCTATCTCTTTCATTACAACCCCTGGCACTGCTATCAACAGCCAATTCGGGGTTTTCGTATAAGAGAAAGGACTGTGTTCTTCCATCGCACCTAAAAGGTGTTCTGAGATTATACAATTGTATATCAGGTTCGTGTCTAGTCCTAATATCAAGTCTTCGTGCTTGGCTAACTGGGATGCTACCTTTTCCATGTCGTAAGGTTTTATCAACCCACACCTGCACAGTGCTGAAGTGATATTGCTCAGATTATGCCTTCTCTCGGATAGTATCTCTAATGTATAATCCGAAGGACTCCCACCAATACTGACCAGCTTCTGGACCGGTCCCTCTTCTCCTTCGCTTGGTTTCGATTTGATAATAAGATGACCGATATTACTTTTGATACTGGCCATCAATAACTGAAGGACGGGAAAATCAACTAGCCTGTCCTTGCTTACATACTTATTCCATTTCATAATTCTTCACTCTCCAAATAATCTTTCTGTCATCCAACCGGGTTTGAATTCTTCAAGGTCATCGTAGCCTTCACCCGTTCCAACGAAAAGCACTGGCTTTCCGACCGCATGACCTATCGATAGGGCTCCACCGCCTTTGGCATCGGCATCTATCTTTGACAATACCACTCCATCTATACCGATGGCTTCATCGAATTTCTGCGCCTGTTCGACCGCATCATTTCCGGTCAATGCGTCCCCAACGAAAATAACCATATCGGGCTGCGCTACCCTCTTTATCTTCTTCATCTCGTCCATGAGGTTCACGTTGGTCTGCATACGCCCGGCCGTATCGATCAATACAACGTCTTTACCTCGTGCTTGTGCGTGTTCCACTGCATCGTAGCTCACAGCAGCTGGATCGCTGCCTTTAGAGTGCTTTATGACTTTAACACCCAATCTATCTCCGTGTTTCTGGATCTGCTCTACCGCCCCTGCTCTGAAAGTATCCGAGGCTGCTAGAACACAAGAATATCCGTTGTTTATCAACCTGTGAGCGACTTTCGCGATCGTTGTCGTCTTACCTGTTCCATTCACTCCCACGAACATTATAGAGAACGGTTTATCCGCTTTTTCTACTTTATTATTGAAATCGATCTCGTCGACCTTCAAAGCTTTCTTGACCGCGTTCCTCAATGCCTTCTCTATAACATCATCTAGTTCGTATTTTCTAGATATCTTTCTACCTACTAGATTATCGTGGACTTCTTCCTGGATCTCTTCTACGACTGGAAAGGCTACGTCAGCTTCCAGAAGTACCACTTTAAGATCCCATAAAATATCTTCTAATTTGCTCTCCTTGATCTTGGAACCCCATCCTTCGACGAATGCTTCGTCCGGGGATTCCTCGACCTCTTTTTTACGTGACTTTGTTAAATTTGATATCTTCTCTTTTAATTTCTCGAACATCGGTTATACCTTCCCGTACGATCTGTTCTACCGTCTTTTTATCCCTGCTGTTGTGCTTGCTGAGTTTGGAATTCCTGATATTCTTTCTGAACTTCCATCTCCAACTTCTGTGCGTCTTCCTCTATCTCTTTCAGCTTGCCTTCGATGGCTTCCTTGGTCTCTTTGAAATCGTCGGTCCTTCTCTGGATGATCTCCTCTGCTTCGTCAAAATTCTTCTTCGCAGAGGTATCCGCTCCAAGACCTATCAAGACCTTGTCCGTATCTCCAACCCTGCAGTATATATGGGTGCTGGCGCCTATTGGTACCAACATCTCCGATCCTTCTTCCTCTTCGCTGTACTTTTGGATAGTTTTTTTAGCGTCCTGGTGTTCTTCGATAAGGTTTTCTATGTAACCCATCTGTTCTTCGAATGTCTCTATCTGTTGATTGAGAGCTTCCAATCTGCTTACTTTTTCTCTGAGTTCTTCTTGTGTGACCATAAAATTAATCCTCCATTTCTAATACATCTAAAATATATTGATTCTCAACTTCGTCCTCAGGTATCTCTGTGATGTCTTTTATATCTATATTCGTCCTCTTGACCCTGTGCTTACTGCCTATTATCGACAGTACCTTTTCCTCGGCAGATCCCTCGCTTTCCTCCAACACTTCTTTGGTGAAGTTTTGCCAGTTCCTGCCCATGCGAAACGTTCCTTTTACTCTGAATACTTTCATAAGTCATTACCTTCTGAAGTTTTCTGCGTTGCAATCCCATGATGAGGGGGGTATTAAAAATTAACCCTTTGGTTTAATCGGATGTTGGCGAAGGTGTTTGAATTGATCGATCTATACATTCAAAAAGATTAAGTATAAAAAGTATACTATGTATACATATGTCTATAGTATCTACCAGGATCTGCGAGGACCTGGAAAAAGAGTTAGAGGAGTTCATGAAGGAAGAGAAACTCGACAGAAGCGTAGCCCTGAGAAAACTGATATCACAGGGTATAGAAGGATGGAAGAGGGAGAGAGC
>CAZFVW010000154.1:0-4429 GCA_964522285.1 uncultured Thermoplasmata archaeon
CCAGACCAAGAGATCAAAGTTGTAGATGACAGCGGAGATGAAGTGGAACCAGGTGAAACAGGTGAACTTCTCGTCAAAGGTTACAACGTGATGGTAGGTTACTACAAAGAACCAAAGAAAACCGAAGAGACCATCGAGAACGGATGGCTTCACACGGGCGACCTTGCAGAGATGGACGAGAGAGGATACGTGAAGATAGTCGGCAGGAAGAAGGATATGGTCATCGTTGGTGGTGTGAACGTATATCCCAGAGAAATAGAGGAATACCTTATAGAAAATCCAGAGATACAGGAAGTAGCAGTTGTCGGTGTTCCTGATGAGGACTTGGGAGAGGTAGTGGCCGCAGCCGTGGTACCCACCGAAAACTCCGACATGACACCTCAGGACGTTGTTGATTTCCTCTACGGAAGAGTAGCTAGTTCAAAGGTTCCAAGATATGCCGTTGTAGGTGTAGATCTACCAGTATCAGGCAGAGGCAAGGTCCAGAAATTCAAACTGAGAGACGATCTCACCGAGATGGTCGAAGAGGGGAAATTGGAAAATATCGTCCCTACCAAGGTAAAAGAGAAGAAAAAATAGGGGTAAACATTAAAACCACCTTGATGGATTCCCAGATATGAGATGCCCGCGATGCGGAAACGAGATGGATGGCGATTACTGCAGCAGCTGCGGGTATGGACTGATGGCAGAGGACCATGCTGGTCCTTCCAGTTACGATGATATAAAGAACGCCATCAAGAATTCTTTCTCTTTGATAGCGGTCATCTCATTCATTACATTCCTCATACTCAACACTGCGATAATGCTATGGTCTGTGGATCTTGTTGCACCTCAAACCCTGACGAATTCGACCATGATCTACGTTGTGTTTTTCATAGTTGTTCCCGTAGCGACCATCAGCGGTAGCTCGTTTCTGGCGTATTACATATTCCTATTAGTAGGTGTGATATTCTCTTACATAGCTTTGTTCTATATCGGGGGAAACGACTCATTTTCACACATCCACCACATATTCGAAAATCTCACGGAAAGATCAGAAAAATCCGATACAGCTATACCTAGATTAGCACATGTCTTCACCGCACTGATATTTGTTTCTTATCTATACTACATACTAATAGGTGCTTTCGGTGTTTCACCACGTACCCCTTCACTTGGAGAACTAGAGCTGTGGAAGCTCATCTTATCTTTGACCGAAGCAGCGGTATGGGAAGAGGTCGTCGTAAGAGTGGTTTTCATCGGTCTACCCATGCTTTTTTACGGATATACTAAAAGGAAAAAATTCTCTTGGAAATATCTTCTAGGTGGCTTCGGGCTCAAGGACAGATTCGCGATATGGCCCATCCTTTTATCATCTATCGTTTTCGGTATAGCCCATCTGGGTTCTTGGGACCTTTATAAACTAGTCCCTACCTTCATCGCAGGGCTCGCCTTCGGATACCTGTTCGCTAAAGATGGATTATTTTCATGCATAATACTACATTTCGTTTGGGATTTTATGTCGATCCCCGGTGAAGTACTCAACACTTCATACATGACCGAGGTACTGGTCATCCTGATATTCACTTGGATGATGATCGGATTGTATTACACTTATCACTATACGAAAAGATCTGTTACGTGGATATTCAAACCTAAGAAGAAAGCACGCCAAAAAAATATGGGATATGAAGAAGGAGGCGTATTGACGGCGGGTGTGACCGCTGCTTACGTGTGCCCTCAATGCAACAATACGAGTGCAATCTATACGAAAAATGGAAAACTCAGGTGTAAGAGATGCGGCCAAGAAAGCGAGCCGACATCCGATAGAAGCCAGAGATCAAAATCTAGTATCCAAGTGAATAGACAGTGGCCTCCGCCGGAATGATCCTTGATTTTCTTCTAAAACTTCAAAAACTTTTATATCTACCTTTTTTCTCGGTCAATATGTTATAATGTCCAAAAAAGTTTCTATCACTATCGACAGGGAATTGTGTACGGGCTGCGGAATATGTATAAAATTCTGTCCGAAAGATGTTCTAGCGGTATCCGATGACCTTAATGAATACAACAACTTTTATCCAGAAGTTGTAGATCTAGAGGGATGTATAGTGTGTAGACGGTGCGAACTATTCTGCCCCGATTTCGCTATACAAGTAGAGGAGGAAGAAGGATGAAATCTCCAGGTGTGCACTTTTTAGAAGGTAACGAGGCTTGCGCTGAAGGAGCAATGGCTGCAGGATGTGGTTTCTATGCCGGATACCCGATCACACCGGCTTCAGAGATCATGAACCACATGTCTAAAGAGTTCCCAAAGGTCGGCGGTCGTTTCATCCAGATGGAAGACGAGATAGGCAGCATGGCGGCTATAATAGGTGCATCTTGGACCGGCTTGAAATCCATGACCGCAACGAGTGGACCGGGACTCAGTTTGATGCAGGAGAATTTAGGTTACGCTGTGATGACCGAGACGCCCTGTGTGGTAGTGGATGTCCAAAGAGCGGGGCCATCGACAGGTCAGGCTACGAAACCCGGAACAGGAGACGTCATGCAGGCAAGGTTCGGCAGTCACGGGGATTACGAGATCATCGCACTAGCACCTAACTCGGTTCAAGAGATGTTCGATTTTACCGTTAAAGCATTCAACCTCGCTGAGAGATACAGGACACCTGTCATACTTTTGGCTGATGCAGGGATGGGTCATGCCAGGGAGAAGATCACGATACCGGAAGAAATCCAAACCATCGATAGAAGGGAACCAGAGGAAGGAGAAACCGAATTCTTCGACACTGACAGAGAAGATCACGTTCCACCCATGCCTAGATTCGGGGAAGGGTACGAGATGATGGTAACAGGCTCTACACACATGGGTGACGGAACTAGGGATACAGCGGGGTACGAGGCCCAGGATAGATTGGTCCGCAGACTGAACGCCAAGATAAACGACAACAAAGAAGATGTCATAGATTGGGAGGAAAACAACGTAGAAGAGGCTGATCTAGTCGTCGTGTCTTACGGTTCTATATCGAGACCGGCAAGAGGGGCTGTGAAGAAAGCAAGAGAGGATGGCATGTCCGTGGGATTCTTCAGACCAAAAGTCATGTGGCCGAGCCCTGAAGATAGATTGCAGGAGATCGGAGAGGATTCCGAGATACTACTCGTTGAACTCTCACTCCGTGGATACAGGATGGAAGTCGAGAGGTGCGCTGGTAAAGATAACGTCCACATCTATGATAGGTTGAACTCACTACCAACGATCGACATGGTATATGATAAGATAAAGGAGGTGATGGGATGATACACGGTAAAGAGATAAAGGAAAAATACGTTAGGAACTACCCTTCGGCTTTCTGTCCAGGTTGCGGAGACGGCATGGTCTTGAACGCCATGTCTAGAGCGGTGGAGAGCAAAGGAGTAGAAAAAGACGATATAGTGGCTGTCAGCGGTATAGGCTGCGCAGCTTGGATACCGTCTCCGTACTGGAAGGTCGATACCCTCCATACTACCCACGGGAGAGCGATACCGCACGCCACGGGTGTAAAAGTTGCGGATAGGGACCTGGAAGTTTTCGTCGTCTCCGGCGATGGGGACTGTGCAGGTATCGGTGGTAATCATCTATTACATGCTGCTCGGAACAATATAGATATCACGGTCCTCATGATAAATAATGGACTTTATGCCATGACTGGAGGGCAGGTCGCCCCTACCACAAAGCACGGCGAGAAAACGATCACGACTCCATACGGCAATCCCGCCCATGGATTCGATGTCGCTAGCGTTGTTAAAGCCGCTGGAGCTTCCCACGTTGCAAGGTGGACTACGTACCACATGAACGAACTGGTATCAGAGCTCGAGAAAGCGATAGATAAGAAGGGGATGTCCTTCATCGAGATAATGAGCCAGTGCCCTACCAGAACGGGTAAGAAGAAAGGTATGTCCGCTTTAAAGATGCTGGATTGGTGCAAAGAGAGCACCAGCAAAGATCCAGAGAGCGATAAATTGTATGTGGGGACCATCGTGGACGAAGAACTACCGGAGCTGACAGATGAGATATATGAACAGATAGAACAACTCGGAGGTGAACTGCGTTGATCAAATTCAAGATAGGCGGATGGGCTGGACAGGGCACCGTCAGAGCCGGAAGTATCCTGGGTAGAACCCTGGCTCTAGAACAAGGGTATGAAGTGGTCCAGAGAAGATCTTATTCCGCAGCGGTCAGGAGCGGTATAGCTTCTTCAGATATAATAGCCGATCAAGAACCTGTGGATGAGATGGTCGTGGATGAACCCGATTATCTGCTGATATTGTATCAGAAGACCCTAGACGAATGGAATGAGATCGTTGACAAGAGTGAGCATATAATAGTAGATTCAAGCAGG
Source organism: uncultured Thermoplasmata archaeon (assembly GCA_964522285.1). GTDB lineage: Archaea > Thermoplasmatota > Thermoplasmata > Halarchaeoplasmatales > Halarchaeoplasmataceae > CAZFVW01. The sequence goes on from CAZFVW010000154.1 coordinate 4,359, forward strand.
GTCCACACAGTTCCAGAAGTGGATGGCGAAGTGCACTACGTTCCGGCGGGTGAGATCGCGGAGGATATATC
>CAZFVW010000155.1:0-4426 GCA_964522285.1 uncultured Thermoplasmata archaeon
CCTATGGCCGGCGAAGAATTCACATCGCCGCCGGTGGAGAAGTTCCATTTCTCCGCCCCATTCGGATTCACAGCGTACAGATTACTGTCATTGGAGCCGACGTATATCGTGCCGTTCGAACTGATGGTCGGCGAAGAATTCACATCGCCGCCGGTGGAGAAGTTCCATTTCTCCGTCCCATCCGGGTTCACGGCGTACAGGTTGTTGTCGTAAGAGCCGACGTATATCGTGCCGTCTGAACCGATGACCGGCGAAGAATACACATCGCCTTCGGTAGAGAAGTTCCATTTCTCCGTCCCATTCGGATTCACAGCGTACAGGTTATTGTCATTGGAGCCGACGTATATCGTGCCATCGCTGCTGATAGCTGGGCTGGAATATACCCAACCGCTGGTGTTAAATCTCCACTTTTCATTCCCATCTGGGTTCATGGCATATAGGTTGTCGTCCAAAGAGCCGACATATATCGTGCCGTCCGAACCGATGGCCGGCGAAGAAAACACGTCCCCACCGGTGGTGAAGCTCCACTTCTCCGTCCCATCCACGTGGCTCGTATTGTATGGACTCTGGCTTGTGTGCTCTAGACCGTGTCCGAACATAGGCCAGGGTGAGTAAGCGAGACCTTCATATGGATATCCATTCATCAACGGGTATTCGTCGGAATTCGACCCGCCAAATAAAGTGTAGTTAGTGTCTCCTATCCCGTCACTCCCGGGTTGATCCTGTGCGGGACCACTATAGGCATCACTACCCGAGTAATCGCCCCAGTAGTTGCCACCCGAAGGATAGCTAGCATTCCAGGTGTTATCGCCCTCATCGTAGGCTTGGTTCGTGTTGTTGATTATATTATTGTGGTAAATATTACAATTATCAGAGTCAGAAAGATTGAACCCACAATCCAGGTTATCGGATATATTATTTTTGATGATGCTATTACCATCAGCATAGGAAAGATGGAATCCATAGGAATTACCCGATACTTGATTCCCAACAAAATTATTGCCATCTGAAAAATAAATATAAATGCCGTCATCGTCGCTATTCTTGATAGTATTATTTGTAAAAAGATTGTAATCCGATTGGGTAACCTCTATCCCATCATCCCCGTTGGATAATATGGTATTATCCTCGATCGTGTTGTGAGGTGAAAAGCCCCCTATATGTATCCCATCCCCATTATCTTCCAGCTTACCAACTAGCGTATTCGCGGATATATTGTTATATTGGGAGTACCAATCAATATTCATCCCGTTGCGACCGCTGTAGTAAACATCATTATCAGTTACGTTGTTTTTATTTGAGTCGTACAGTTTGATACCATCATTGTTCCCTGAGGCATCATTCTCGTAGATATTGTTGCTGAGGGAATTGGAAACATAAATACCATAAAAATTACCAGGCCCATTATCATTCTGATAAACCTCGTTGTCGTCAGAATAGAAGAGGGCGATACCGAACCAATCATTTCCCGAGGCGGTGTTGTTGATAATCGTGTTGTTGTTTGAAAAGCCTGTCAAAATCCCCACGGTTCCATCACTCACATTCTGGTCCTCCACTGTAACGTCGGTACAATTGGCCAGGATCACTTCACCTGCACCTGACGATACAGTTCCGCCGGTTTTGTTCTTCCAGTAACGGACCGGATCACCGTTAACGGTGTTGGTCGTGCTTATTGTATGTGTGTTCCAGTGTGTAATATTATTACCCTGGAGTAGTATCCCGTCATCCTGCATAACGTTGCCCTTAACAGTATCGTTTCTAGATTTCTCTAGATGTATGCCACACTCAGGATGATATGAGATCTCATTGTTGATCAGGTTGTTGTGGCTAGAGTCCCTATACAGATGGATGCCGCTATCATCATTATTTACGATGATATTATCCGATATCAGATTGTGGTTGCTCCCAACATTTAGTTTTATTCCGTTATAGTTGTGTGAAACGTTATTTTCAGTTACGTTATTGAAACTACTAGACACTATACTTATACCTCTCTGGAAGGACCCGCTCACATTATTTTTATTGATCGTATTGTTGTTACTAGACGATCCAAGGTCTATCCCGTGATAATCGTTATCGATAACCGTATTGTTGGTGATCGTGTTATTTTCTGAAGCGGACAGGGCTATACCATGCCAACCGTTATCTTCAACTTGATTGTCCGTAAAGGTATTCATTTTAGAATCCTCCACATAGACCCCCTCTCCGTCGTTCGCTGAGACGGTGTTGTTGTGTGCTATGCCGTTCGTAACATTATAGAAGTACAATCCAGTCTCTTTCCAATATGTGTCTGAATTTCCGCTTGAATTATGTAAGAAATTGTCCCTCACCACAAAATCTACCGTCGTATTGCCTATGTAGATACAGAACCCGTACCCACCTCCGTTTATGTCGTAGCCTTCGATGATGTAGGGGTCGCCTTCACTACCATCCCCTGACCAATTACTCTCTGATGCCTGTTCAGCAAAGTCAGTATTGTTGTCTATCCTTATCGGCCCGACATTAAGTATCGCCTCATCAAACATGCCGTTGTACGTACCGTTGACCGTCCATATACCCATATAATGGGAAGTGTACACATTATCTGTCCAATTACCACCTGCACCTGTCTCTATCGACCAGTTTGTCTGTGCAGTTACATCCCCTATAGCATTCCCATATTCGTCGACAGTAGTCGCATTATAAGCCTGATTCTGCCCCACGGAGATCGTAGATTGCGGTGGAGATATCTCAATAGAACTGACAACGCTGCTAGCATTTACATAAAATGTATCATTCCCGCTAACGTCACCGATGGTAACATCAGCAACGTATTCTCCAGCAGCGGTCATATTATTCCACAGGTCTTCCGCGTACCCATCAACAAATGTAAGATCTTGAGTACTCGAACTGCCATCTATCCCGATGGTCACGCTGTATGTATCCTGAAGCAAATCACCGTGTATGTCCTTGGCATTCTCTATCTTTACTAGAGGTGATTCACCGGCTGTGATATTATCTACAGATACCTGAAAACTATCTGCGAGTGGCTGCATATCGGAAGACATCCAGGGGTAGTTGTCCTGATAGTCCGAGTTTGGGATATTATAAGGCGTATCTCCAAAGCCGTCACTCCCGGGTTGGTCTTGATTGGAGCCGCTGTATTCATCGCTGCCACTATAGCCGGGCCAGTAGTTTCCTCCGTCGGGATAGCCGTTGTCAAAATAGTTTTCTCCATCATTACCGTATATGCCATCATAAATCTCATTATGGTAAATCAGGTTATCGTAGGCAGGGTCTGAACCCCACCAGCCATATCCAAGATAGATTGAATAATCATTGTTATAAATTTTATTTCCATAAATCGTATTTCCATGCTGAAGCTCGGCTACCCTTATCCCATCTGAAGATGTTCCAAGTATTATATTGTTCTCAACTCTAGTGTTACTGGCATCAATAAGAATATCATGGTCCCTGCCACCATCTATCTGAAAACCACTGAGCGTAGCCCCATTGGCACTCAACCGAACCAAATCTCCGTACCCCCCTCCTCCATCTATTTTAGGGGAGTGGCCTTCATAGGCTTTTACCGTGATATCCTTATCGATAATCGGACTTTCCACATAAGTTCCATTCTTCACAAGCACAGTATCTCCTCCACTCGATGCGTCTATCGCTGACTGTATGTCAGTATAGTCTCCGGTTCCATCGGCGGCCACTACTAATGTAGCTGCTCGAACTACCCCAATCATACTTAATGTACTTATCACTAAAATAACGGCAAAAATTATAGCTCCAATTTTCTTTCTCATCTTTTTATGCTCCTATATTCGGAGCTTGTTACCTCAATCACCCAAACGAAGATACCAACTAACGATGCAAACATACCCTATTTCAGGAAGGACTCCCAATTGAGAGTTATTAAGATACCAGCTAAGGTATAATCCTCGAAGTCTGGACATCTCTACATCTTCACCCTAAATTATCTTTTTCCTCATAAAGATGATAGGTAGTTTTGCTCCTTGTGCTTGATGATATATAATGCTGCATAATAAGCTTTATGATTAAACATAAATCCTTTTCATAGAAGAGGGCATATATATTACTATTAAAACTCACGTACCCTCTTCCCATCCTTCCATGTAATCTATCTGCTCATCCGTTAACTCGTCCAGTTCTATCCCATCGGCTTCCAACCTCAACCTCGCAACTTTCTCATCCAATCCACGTGGGATATTGTGAACCCTTGGATCCAATCCGTTCTTCACAACATACTCCGCAGCCAGCATCTGCATCGCGAAACTCATGTCCATGATCTCGGCCGGATGACCCTGTCCTACTGCCAAGTTGACCAGTCGTCCATCCGCCAGCAGGTACAGCTTCCTACCGTCTTTCATCTTGTACTCCTTAACATCTTCCCTGGCGATCCTCGATGACTCAGAATCCT
>CAZFVW010000156.1:0-4387 GCA_964522285.1 uncultured Thermoplasmata archaeon
ATCTGTAAGTGTTGTAGGCTTGGTCCACGTCCCCGTAGATTCTTCTTCAGCTATCCTTTTACCAGCTGTCTCTATCGGTAGATCGCTGTCCACCCTGTATTCACATATCAAGTATTCTTTCGGATCCAACTCCTCACCCAATGCTAAGTAATCTACATTCATTCTTCCATCTCCTTTATTATCCTGTAAGCGCTAGAGGGGGATATAATTCCTTCCTCGGTGACTATCGAATCTATGTAATCTTCTGGTGTAGCATCGAAAACGGGGTTCCTGATATCCACACCTGGGAATTCCGATGGATCCGCTATCTCGCTGGGGTCTCGTTCTTCTATCTCGACCAGCTCTCCAAAGGCGGTCTCTCTAGAGAATTTGTATGTCTCGGCGCAGACCGTTACGGGTACCCTGGATTCGTGGGCGCATAGAGCTACCTGGGAAGTCCCGATCTTGTTGATGACCGCTCCGTTGGAAGCGATGGTGTCCGCACCTATGTAGACCTGATCTATTATGGGCATGAAATATCTCACAGCAGAATCAACGATCAGGGTGACTGGAATACCGTGTTCAGCCAACTCTCTCACTGTTATATATCCCTGTCTTTTGGGCCTGGATTCCGTAGCTATCACGTCTATCTCCTTGTCGTTATCCCAAGCATATTTGATAGCTCCTAGAGCCAAAGAACTGTTACAGTGCGTTAAGATGGTGTCGCCGTCGTTTATCCTCTTCCCACCGTATTCAGCTATCTTCTCTGCAGCTTTATTCGATCTCTCAACGAAATCATCTGCGCTCTTCGTTATCATCTCTTTCGCACTTTCTATCTCATCGATCTCACCCTTCAAAACGTGATCTAGTGCGTTATAAAGGGTCACCGCGGTGGGTCGAGTGTTAAGTATCCTTTCCTTCTGTTCATCAACATAAGACCTGAAATCTTCTAGGTCATTCCCCTCATACCGGTTCAAAGCTTTCTTCAGAGCTACTGCACCTGCCCGCCCTATCAACGCCGCCCCACGGATCTCCATGTTCTCGATCTTTTCAACGATCTCTTCTACTGTCAACTCCTCCAAATCTATCTCGGACATATAGATAAATAGTTCTAACTACATATTAAAATGTTCTTAATCGATCCTTTACCATTTTTCAGAGATGTTCCAAAATGACGCTGAGATCTTTCTCCTTGACCACCAGGTCTGCAGACCTTATAACCTTTTCATCCTCTGGATTGAAAGCGATACCGAGTCCGGCCCTCTCCAACATAGGGCAGTCGATGTGGCTGTTACCAACAGCTGCTACTTTTTCATTATCTACACCCTCTTTTTCCAAGAGTTCTTCGAAAACTTTGCCTTTGTTATTCAATTCTACCTCAAGGATACCTTCACCGGTCAACCCATATCCCTCGTCGATGATGTCGTTAGCATAGATATTATCGAAAAAATTCCCACTTATCCTTTCAGCTAAAGGTTTGAGTCCTCCACTAATTATCGCTGTCCTAAAGCCGTTATCTCTCAAAACCGCCATACACTCATTATAGCCTGGCATCAAAGGAGCTTCGTCGAGTATCTCAACGATATCCTTCTTCCTCAACTTCTCGTCACGACCCTTCCACAGAGCTATATCTCTCCTTATGAACTCCAGGTCATCTATCTCGTCCCTTAGATATGCTTCTAACGAATCGTTGTTATCCACACCAAAATGCTCGTGTATCCATACCCATGAACTCCTAACATCTACTAAAACTCCATCCATGTCGAAAACAATCAATTCAAAATCGCGTTCATTGGTTTCTCGGGCCATTTATACTATCTTAAATCATCCATTATATGATATTTTCGACTTTTTTAGAAAAGCTACCATTCTTCGTCCCAGAGTTTCTTCATGATCTCCCTATACCTTTTCATCGTCTTGAGGGTCTTCTCCATATCTCCTTCCTCCTGGGCATAGGAAGCTCTTTTCAGGAGTTTGATAGGTTCCGATACGTCTATACCGGATATCTTGGCTTTCTTGAGTTCGGCTTGGGCTCCTTTGATCTCCGATTTCAAGGTCTCAGGAACTCTTTGTAGAACCTTTTCTTTTGCCTCTTCAGCATACTCTTCGGCTTTATCCCAATCCCCTACATCAAGCTCTTCCTTTGCTTTATTCAACAGCTCGTTTCCTTCAGATGTGTTAACTCCGATTATCTCGGCATCGAATATCATACTTTCTACATCCGCCAGTTTATCTTCAGCCTTGGCTACAGGTTCCTCTCCCCTCTCAACTAACCTCTTCGCATCGGCCAGCAGTTCCAAAGCATCCTCGAAATTATCGTCAGTCATCTCCGCCCTTGCGCTGTCTATAAGATCGTCGATCTTATCGGATTCTTCCGATTCGCTGGACAATAGTTCGATATTGACCATCTTCTCGTCTATCTTGTCTCTTAACGCGGATTCCACTTTGATCCTTCCCTGTTCCAAGGACTCCATAGTGCTTTTAAAATCCTGTTTCTCCGTGCTTTTCAGTGCTTGGTCAACGATGTCTTTTCCATCCTCTAAAACGATGTCGTGGTCCTTGGCCATCAGTAGAAGAGATTTGATCTCTAAAACTTTACTCTCGATATCCTTGACTGTGACTTCTTCTGGAACCTCTTCCGCTACCGCTCCTTCTTTGACTTTTTCTAGTTCCTCGATAGTTTCCTCTTCCACCCCCTCGATTTCAGGTTCTACTGCCTCTACTTCCTCCAACTTACCGACTACGTCCTCTATATCTTCAGAAGGTGATTCTTCAGGCTCTGCCTCTTCGAGCTCTTCCATGAGTTTACTCTCTTCCATATCGTGTTCCATCTCGTCGATGGCTGTAGTCAATATGTCTTTGGCCTCCGAATATTCGCCATCCATGGCTTTCTTCTTACCTTCCTTCAATTTTTCCACGTAAGGAGCGAATTCTATATCTGTTTCTTTTAGTTCCTTTATATCGCTCTTCCCTTCTTCGATGAGGTCTAGTATTTCATCAGCTTGATCTAGAGACTCTTCTGCTTTCTCCAAACTTTGTTGACCTTTATCATGATCGCCTTCCTCTCGATGTTCTTTGGCTGATCCTATATCTTCTTTTATCGAGGGGATCTTCAGTTTGGCATCTACCAATTCATCATATCTCTCTTCAGCGGATCTTATATCCTCGGCGAGTTCACTGAGTTTTTCCTCTTTCAGTTCCTCTTCTTCAGCCCTTTCCTCGGCCTCTATTCTCTCATCATCGATCTTACGGATGATGTTCTCCATCTGTTCGATAGATTTTTCGTATTCGCTCTTATTCGCTGTTTTCTTCGCTCCCTTCACATCCTCCAAGAATGGTTTAAAATCAGCATCCAACTCTCTTAATTCCTTTATCCCTTCTTTACTCTCCTCGATGAGCTCTGATATCCTCAAAGTTTTGTCGTAATCTTCCAAAACCTCGTCGATATTATCCATAGCTTTCTCGAATTCGCCGGACTTCTTCTGTAACATGACCTGTTTGATCTTCTTTTTGATAGCGGTGATATCTATCTTGGTTTTCTTTACCTCTGGCAGCCTGTCTTTTGCCTGGCCTAGTTTGTTCTCAAGCTCTTCCTCGAGTTCCTTCTGTTCTTCTTTCTTCTTCTTTAGCTCTTCCTCTTTAGCTGCTATCTCCTGATCCATCTCTTCTATTGTGGTTTCTAATCTTTCAATAGCTCCTTCGTATTCACCATCGTTGGCCGATCGTTTGGCTTCTTTCATATCTTCCAGGTATCCCTTGTAGCCGATATCCAATCCTCTCAATTCTTTGACCTTGGATTTGCCTTCTTGAATCAATTCTGAAACTCTAAAGACTCCTTCACTGAGTTTCAACATCTCTTTTATGTCGTCTATAGCTTGAGGATAGTTTCCCTGTTTTTTAGCCTGATTAGCTTCCTTCAAAAGTGTTTTGATACCATCGATATTGATCTTCGTGTCTCTAAGGTCGGAGAGGTTGCCTCTAGCTTCCTGGAGTAATTCGTTCAATTCTTCTTTTCCTTCCTCTTCGACTTCCTCTTCCCCGACTACTTCTTCGACCTCTTCCTCAACTTCCTCTTCTTCCGACTCTTTGATCGCTTTTTTTAATCGCTTCCAGATATCTTTAGAAGTTTGGAGACTTTTCTGATAATCACCCTCTTTGGACATGGAAACTATCTCATCAAGCTCTTGCTTGAATTCGTCGGCCTCGTCTTCCGGGAGTTCTTCTGCTTTCTTCCTGATCTTCTTCATAGCTGTGTCTATCTTAACTATGGCTCTGCCATCCTCTTTTAACTCCTTGGACATCTCAAGGCCTTTTGAAAGGTCTCCTTCTTTGGCTGTGGCGACGAGGTTTTTGAGTTCTTGTCTGTAACTGCTGATATCCAACGAGGTCTTACCAGCTTTCTTGAGAA
>CAZFVW010000157.1:0-4371 GCA_964522285.1 uncultured Thermoplasmata archaeon
GTTTAGATGTGCTCATTAGGTATAAATAATACGCTTTTTAATAATGTTAGCATAATGGCACCATCTTTCCATTCACTGAGAACTAAGGGTCTTACAGGTACGATACGGCGTTTTTTCAGCCTGCGTAAAAGATATGGTTTTTCTGGGAAGAAGATGAAACGTAATCTAAAGAAGTATCTAACCATATTGGGTGAAGATGACATACCGTTCACGATGTTCGTCCCTGCGTTCGTGTCGAAAAAACATTCTGGTTTTTTAAGAAACTTAAATTCGGACCTTTTAGAGTTAGGCCTACATGGATACGTCCACGCCGACTATCGGGAAATGAGCCGAGATGAAATCAAGTTCCATCTCGAGCTTTCAAAAGAGATATTCGATCAGTTTGATATGAAAATTGATGGTTTTCGGGCTCCCTATCTGGCATGGAACGACGAGTTGATAAAAGAACTGTCGAACGTGATCACTTACGATTCATCCGCATCCTACGATTCCGGTGTTATAGATCCAGGAGTTACCAAGTATGATAAATACGATATGATCAGGGAATATTACTCGCCTGTGGATGAGCCGAAACTCATCGAAAAGTACAGCGTTATCATGATACCAGTATGGTTGCCCGATGACGAGATACTTGTGGACCGGTTAGGTATGGAAGACCAACATATAGGCGAGTACTGGATCCAGATGGCGAAGAAAGCAGTATCGAAAAAGACGCCCTTGGTTATCCAACTTCACCCAGAAAGGATAAATCACTGTGAAAAGGCCCTGAAGCGTCTGATAGAATTCGGGAAATCGAAAGGTGCTGAATTCGTCAAGTTGTCACGTTTAGCGCGGGAGTTCAAGGAGCGAGGAAAAGATGAGAAATATCACTTACAGATAGCTATCACTGGCGACCTCGATATGATCTCGCTGACGGATAAAAAAGAGATGAACCGCGAGATGAAAAGGATGAGGGGTGGAGTATGAAGATATTGGTAACCATGCAGCATCCTGCACACGTTCACTTTTTCAAGAATGCCATCAGGGAGCTCGAGGGTAGAGGGCACGAGGTAAAAATTTTAGCTGTAGACAGAGAGATGACCGCATATCTTCTAGACACATATGATCTAGAATACCATATCTATGAAAATCTGCACAAAGGAATGGTCAAGAAAGGTTTTGGCCAGATCAAGAGGAATTATAAATTGCACAGGATCGCAAAAGATTTCGATCCCGACGTGATCACCGCGGCCGGAGAAGTAGCGGTAACCCAGGTAGGGAGATTACTAGATGTGACTTCGGTGGTATGGCCGGATACCGAACCTGATAAGATACTGCACACTCTATCGTTCCCTTTCGCTTCTGCTATAGTCGCCCCAGATTGTTTCAAATCACCCGTTCCGTCAGATAAATACGTTTATTATCCCGGCTATCATGAATTGGCTTACCTCCATTCGAACCATTTCGAACCAGATCCAAATGTATTAAAAAACCTGGGCATCGAACCAGATGACAAGATAATACTCACGCGTTTTTCGTCTTGGGATGCGAGCCACGACATAGGTCAAAGAACATTCAAAGATATGAGAGAACGAGTCGATTTCGTAGAGGAGTTGGAAAAGCACGGAAACGTGTTCATAACATCTGAGATCGATCTTCCCAAGAAACTACAGGATAAAAAACTGAAAATAGCTCCCGAGGATATCCACAACTTCCTGGCTTTCACGGACCTTTACATAGGAGAAGGCGCCACATTAGCCTCGGAAGCGGGTGTTCTGGGTGTTCCGTGGATATGGATATCTGGTAAGGAATGGAGAGGATACCTCGACGACCAGGAAGAAAGATATGGTTTGGGTTATTCTATAGATAGCCCGAAGAAAGCTCTAGAAAAGGCCAAAGGGCTGCTAGATGGTACTGAAGAGATAAAGACCAAATGGAAAAGAAAAAGGGAACGCATGCTCAGTGAGAAGATAGATGTCAGCCGTTTCATGGTCTGGTTCTTCGAGAACTGGCCTGAAAGTTTGAAAATGTGTAAAAAAGGTGATACCCCTGATTTCACCCTTTGATATATTACGAGTTCATTTGACCATAGAAGAATTTTTATAAAATCTGGAGATTTACACAAGAGGACACATGAGAAGGTCTTTGAAAGTTGCTAAAAATACTACGTGGTTGGTCACCGCTAAGCTAGCTTCTAGAGTATTGACCGCTTTGTTCATAATCCTGTTGGCCAACCATCTTCTCCCGAGATCCTTCGGGATATACAATTTTGCCATGGCCTTATCGTATGTAGCAACGGTTGTAGCTGACTTTGGATTCGACGAATTGACCATCAGAGAGGTTTCACGGGACGGATCGAAGGGGCCTGAGATTTTAGGCGATGTTTTGGTTTTAAGGGTATTTCTAGGACTTTTGACCATATCCTTTCTTTTGTTACTGCATTTTTTAGTATTCAAAGATACACGTACCGACCTATCTCTTTCTATATTATTGGTCGCGGCTTCCATGATATTGATAGAGAAGATATCTGGTTCATTTATAGCCCAGTTCCAAGCCCTGCAGAAGATGGAATTACAGGCTATAACAACCATCCTCTCAAAATCAGTATATCTTGTTCTTGGTATTGCAGCTATATTCATGGGTTTCGAACTACTCAACATCCTTCTATTCCTCCTGGTTTCTTATCTGTTCAACCTTGTCATTTCTTTTCTGATATATTTCAAGAGTCTGAAGTCGACTATATCCCGTCCGCAATCCAGCCGATGGATACCGATGTTCAAACAAGCCTCACCTTTTACTTTCTTCATCTTTACCAGCATGATCTACGGCCATGTCATCATATTGCTCTTATCGACCCTTGAAGGCGATTTCGCTACAGGTGTTTACAGCGCAAGTTGGAAGATCATCGTATTTTTTGGGGTCATACCATATTCTTTCGGGAGGGCTCTTTACCCCGTGTTCTCGCAGTACTATCATTCCAGCAGAAAAGTCATGCAGAAGACGTATCGTCATTCGTTAAGGTATCTATTGCTATTCTCGCTACCGCTGACACTAGGTTTGTATGTTATAGGTGGCGACATATTACAGCTGATATACCGCAGCGAGTTTTCATCTACAGTCCCGGCGTTCAAAACGATAGTGTGGGTACTCCCATTTTTATTCATGAACGGAAGTTTAAAGATGGCGTTATGGGGCAGCGATCGGACCAAGGAATCTACGAAGAATCTAGCTTTTGCTTCTGCGGTATTGATTGTATCAGGTGTTCTAACAATACCCCGTTATGGTGTGGTGGGTGCAGCGGCGTCTATAGTTATCGCTGAACTGGTGCATTTTTTAGCAAACTACAGGATCGTCACTTCTTACTTGGGCCCCATACCACCTTCTGATTTCTGGAGACCTTATATTTGCAGCTTGGTCATGGCCGCGTTCTTATATTCAAACATCTATTTTGAGTTAGAGATATCATCTCTATTGCTCCTCCCACCGGCAGTGATACTTTATTTCGTAGTTTTATATCTCCTAAAAGGTATCCAGCAGCATGATATCGAGATAATGAAAGGTTTGATAGGTATAGATAATAATTGAAACGATTCAGTGATCTCAAATGAAGGGATAATTAATTAATAGGATAAAAGTAGTTTTATTATTTAAATGAAGGTAGCAGAAAGAGGTATGGTGGTTCTGATCGCGTTCACCTTAGCCCTGCCTTTGGTCCTTGAAGGAGTTCCGAGCAGAGCTCCGAATACAAGTTTAACATCTTCTAGTTATTCATCCTCTACGGATACGATATACGTTAAAGGTGCTGACAACACACTCTCTTCAGTCTACCAAGATGTAGGTGATGACAATGTGTTCTATTATGACAGTGTGAACAATACCGCCTACTGCTACTCGAATTTTACTGTAGAGGGGAGCCTCAACATATCCTCTGAGACCCTATACTTCGACGATCAAAAAAAATTCCAGGTAAACGATACCGGCCGTGTTAATATCAGCGAATCTAAGATATCCGGTCTACCGGAAGAAAAAAGGTGGTGGGAAGGAGAAAACAGATATAATATCCACAAGAACAGAACTGGGGAACTCTTCATACATAGCTCAAGGATCATGGATACCGGTTGGGCTGATAATAAAGGGGAAAGAGGGATAGAGATCTACGGATCGGATCTAGATATAAGCGATTCAACTATTTCCAGCGGATTGAATGGTCTGGTACTTTACGATGCAGGAGACATGAGCGATTCCAAACTTTCGAACGTGACTTTCAAGGATATAGATAACACGGGCATATCATCAAAGAGCGGAACCAATTTTCTGACCATCGATAACTCAACTTTAAAAGATAACTGGGGTTATGACTTGAGTCATGAATCCGGAGGAAATATCACCCTG
>CAZFVW010000158.1:0-4357 GCA_964522285.1 uncultured Thermoplasmata archaeon
TAGATGGAAACGTTGATTTGAGCGGTGGTCTAGAGTTACCTGTAGAAGTAACCACTCAATGTCCTAATGAGGTGTCCCCCGGGGATGAGTTATCCGTGGAAGCGGATGTTCAGGGCGGTCAGGGAAGTATATGGTTCTCGTTCGATGGGTCGATCAGCTGTGATGTTGGATGGAGTATCGCGAGTTACACTTTTGGTAAAAGTTATACTATACCCAAAACCAATCTGTTGAATTTCGATGTAGCGGTAGGAGATGGTTATACTCAGACAGCTGAGTCTGACGAGATAACGGTGGCTCAGTGGGGTGAAGAATGGTCCTCTTTGTTGGGTGATGATTACTACCTTAATGTTAATGTCCGTGCTATAGTTGAGCTCGACATGATCACTAACAGTTTTGTAGATGGAAACATATCAGTAGGCGGTAGTGCTATCAACCCTCCGATCGCAGAGTACTACGAATGGACGGGGACAGGTTCGTACTCCGGTGCGACTACTATATCACAGGATGCAAAATCGGGTGACTCTGTAAGTTTTGCAGTCGAGGACTTGATGTATCATCTGAATAACATTAAAGCGAGTGTAAAAGGATTCACGCTCATAGCTGGGTACGAAAGTAACAGTGACCTTATCGGTAGTGACTCATATGCGTTAGAGAAATATATATCACTTGAAGAGTTTTCACCCATCTCTACGACTAAGGGAGATAGTTCTCGGAGTGATGGAGAGTTTGTCCACATCTCTGAAAAAGTTGAAGGGCAAGATATTTCTTTGACTATTGATGTTAAAGAAGAAGGATCAATGAGTAATGTTGGAAGAACTATTGGTACATATTGGTTCCTTATACCAATAATTATAATCATCTGTGTTGCTACTGTAGCAATAATAAAAAGAAAACCAGATCTATTTTCAAATGATGTAAATGAGGGACAGATTAACTCAAATATATCTGAAGAAAAAACTTTGTCAAAAAGGATAGAAGAGATAGATAAAATGAGAGAGAATGGTTTAATCTCAAAAGAAGATTTTGAATCTAAAAAGGAAGAAATATTAGAAGAATTTTGATATGATAAAAGGTGATCAATATGGGAAAAGAAATTAAAGGAAATAATCCGTTTCAATCGCAACCGTCTCAACCCGATCAACAATCTTACGCACAGCAACCACCCCCACCATCAGGAACTGTTTCAAATCAATCAACACAACCTCAAGCTGGAAAAGCATGTCCATCTTGTAAAAGTCCTATGAGGTATATCCAACAATACGATAGTTGGTATTGCGATAACTGTCAAAAATATGAGTAAATGAAAAAAAATGTAATAATAATTAGAGTGATAAAATGAAAAATGATAATGTAAATGAAGATATACCAACTCAAGCAAGAAATCTTACAAATTCTGAAAATGAAAAAATTGAGGTAAATAACTCTAAAGCAGATTCTTTGCCACCCTCTCAAAATCAATATCCTCCACAAAGTAGAAGATCCTTTAGAAAAATTGATTTTTTAGAATGGGCATTACTTACAGGTTTTATTAGTTGCTTTTTACCATGGTTCTATGGTATTATAACAATAGAAGTTCAAGTTGGTTATCAATTACATATGGACACATTTACTGTTCCTACTGGCTTTTATAATGCAATAACATTAGTTCCCTATTTAATTGCGATTGCCTATGCGTATCACCACAGATCTAAGAGTATTCATCCTCGGTATAAATTAATATCGAATGAAAAAATTAAAAAAGGCCTCAATATTGCTGTTATAATTGGATTAATTATTATTGTCATATTTATTCTCTCCTATTTTTTACTATCTGGAGAAGAAGATACTCGTGTTTTACCAGGTGGTGGCGGTTTCCTTTTTATTTTTTCTTTTATATTTTTGTTAAAGGCTTACTCTGTAGAAAAACAATATATGTCAAGGCCCCCATGTAATACAAATACTCCACGTGTTACTAACCAATCTTATCAACAAGCTGATGAAGATTACCACATGAATCAAAATACAAATATTAATAACAATTTATCAGAACAAACTGAAGAAAAAGGATTACAACAAGAAGGATACAAGAAACAACGCTTACAGCAAGAGTCTCCACCGCCAGAGGATGAGAGTGTAATGTCTCCACAAATGAGTTCCCAACAGCACCATCCTAAGCCAACCCAACTATCTAATCAGAAATCTGCTTTCAAAGGAGAAACACCTACAAAAAAATTGGAAGAATTAAAGAATATGAAAGATAAAGACTTGATAAGCGAAGAAGACTTTGAAAGTAAGAAAAAAGAGATCTTAGATAAAATCTAATATTATGTTAAAAAAGGAATGTGATAGATATGAATAAAGAAATATTACAAAAAATATTGGTGATATTCCTGGTATCCATACTGTGCATAACAGTTTTAAGTACACCGAGGACAAGTGCCCAAACAAATGATGGTGAGAACTCGAACGACAGAACTCAGACCATAGATTTCGGTCGCTCGGGTAGTGTAGGTGCGGACTACTATAAATCTGCGTCCGTGATATCGATAGATGGAAACGTTGATTTGAGCGGTGGTCTAGAGTTACCTGTAGAAGTAACCACCCATCCCCCTAATGAGTTGTCTCCCGGCGATGAACTTTCTGTGGAAACAGTTGTAGAGAGGGGTGTAGGGCATGATAGTTAATTTTGGTATGAGAATTTCGGGATAACGTCTGGAGGATATGGAAAGTTCGCCCAGCAGGGCGAATTAGGGTGGAAGGCCCGCAGGGTCTGGAACACCATATCCCCCTCTTAAGTGAGGCGAGGGCGATAGCCCGAAAGTACAACGCCCCAAGCCAAAACAGAGTTTGGCTCAGAGTCGTGAGCGAACCAGTTTTTTATAGGGGGGACCGCCCCCCGAAAAGATAAATAAAGAAAGAAGCATATAAGGATAGAAAGAAAATAGGAAGGGGAGAGATATGAGGAAAATTAATAACAAAAAGATGAGGAAAATAGTACCAATAATGATTGGGGCTTTGGTGATAGGTAGTATACTAATAGTGGGGTTTCCCCCTATCTCATATAACGGTAGTGCTATTTCTGCTGGTAAGCTAGAAAAGTCATTAAAAGGAGATGGTACTGAAAAATTGTTAGCGGTCGAATGGAGTCCTGATGGTAACTATATTGTAGGTGGCTATTATGAGTATTATTCTGTTGTTTATGAAGTATCATCTGGGAATGACATCACAATTTTCCATCATGAAGGATGTGTAGAAGATGTTGATTTCTCTCCCGACAGTTCAAAAATTGTTTCAGGTAGTTCTTCAAATGAAGAAATAACCTCTGTATGGGAGGCAAATACAGGAAATCTCATCTGGTCACAAAGTGTTGGGCTTGAATCTGTCGATTGGAGTCCAGATGGAGAAAAAATCGCAGTTGTTGATTTTCATAGTGAAATAAATGTTTTAGATGCTCAATCTGGTGATATCTTAGCATCACATGACCAAGGTAGTTTATGGATTACTGACTTATCTTGGTCCCCTGACAGTTCAAAGATCGCATTTGCAGCTGAAAACGGCTTAATTGAGGTGATCGACTCAGGAACGGGAAACGTTTTACAAAGTATAGTAAGTCATGAATCGAAATACGACGAAAATGTAATCGTCCGCTCTGTTGATTGGTCTCCTGATGGGAGTAAACTTGTGTCTGGAGCTGATGATTCCAAAGTTAAAGTTTGGGATTATTCAACTGGAAATATGATATTAACTCTATCAGAACATACGGATGGTGTAAAATCTGTAAAATGGAGTCCTGATGGCTCAAAAATTGCTGCAAGTGGCTATCATGAAAATATAATAATTTTGGATTCAAATTCGGGTAATATTCTTTATAATTTACCTTCCGATGATAACGGGACTGCAATGGACCTTTCTTGGAGTCCTGATAGTACCAAACTCGCATCGGCTCACTATGATGGTGAGGTAATAAATATATGGGATGTAAATAATAGGGATGTTTCTGACAAAGGATTTATTTCATCTTATTGGTGGATAATATTACTAGTTATAGTAACGATTGTAACTGCTCTATTCTTCCTCTATAAAAATAGAATGAACGAATCAGAGAGTTCTATCAAAGAATCTCCCGACCAATACACAGCAGAGGATCCTATGCAAAAACTTGAGGAACTAAAAGATACAAAAGATAAGGGATTGATTTCTGATGAGGAATATGAGAATAAGAAGCAAGAAATATTGAAAGATTTATAAATTCTCACTTTTCTGAACTGATAAACCGTTAAATATCCGCCGCCACCACTTCTACCCACCCACATGACCGACATTGTTCTAGAACTAGGCGACGAACACTACAACATAGACATGGGCCAGGGCTTCCCGA
>CAZFVW010000159.1:0-2746 GCA_964522285.1 uncultured Thermoplasmata archaeon
ACCGAAAGTTCCTCCTGAGGAATATATCCCCTTCGGAAAGGGACAGTACGGTAAAGAGAAGGTACCAGAGTTCGGTGTCTTCGGTGAAGGATATCACACCTACGTGACTGGACTTACCCATGACGAGTACGGGTTCCCGGCTACAGATGACCAGGAAGATCACGAAGAACTGATCAAGCGCCAGGTCGAGAAGATAACCGACGATAGAGAAGAACTGACGGATATCGAGAAGAGGAACATGGACGATGCCGAAGTGGCCGTTGTTTCTTACGGTATAACCAGCAGGAGCGCTTTGGGTGCTTTGAACAGGGCTAGAGAAAGGGGTATCAAACTGGGTTACTTCCGGATGAGAACGATCTGGCCCTTCCCGATAAAGGAGATCGAGAAGCTTTCGGAGCAGGTCGATAAGATAGTGGTAGCAGAGATGAACTTGGGTCAGATCTATCACAAGGTAAACGAATACGCAGATTGTGAAGTCGTTCTGGCTTCCAAGATAGGTGGGGAAGTGCATTCTCCAGATGAGATATTGGCGGAGGTGTAAACATGACGGATGAAAAAGAAAAGGGAAAGAAAGTAGACGTTATAAACGCAGAGAAACTTCGCAACAAGTACCTTCGCGACGAGATGATGCCCACTATATTCTGTACGGGATGTGGCATCGGAAATATACTAGATTACACTCTTTGGGCCATCGAGAAAGAAGGCCTGGACATGGATAAGACCGTTTTCACGTCGGGTATCGGCTGCTCTTCCAGAGTGCCGGGTTACGTGGACGTCGATGCACTTCACACTACTCACGGTAGGGCGCTCGCGTTCTCTACCGGTGTCAAGCTCACTAATCCAGAGTTGAACGTGATAGTGTTCACCGGAGACGGAGACTGCATGGGTATAGGTGGTAACCACTTCATCCACGCGTGCAGGAGGAACATAGATATGACCGTTATAGCGGTGAACAACTACATCTACGGTATGACCGGTGGACAGGTGGCTCCTACAACCCCTGAAGGTAAGTACGGTTCGACCGCTCCATACGGGAACAGAGAACCGCCATTCGATATGAGCGAGATGGCCATAGCTTCTGGAGCTACGTACGTTGCCAGGTGGACCGTTAACAAGCCGGCTCAGCCTATCAATTCTATCCGTGAAGGATTACAGAACGAGGGCATGAGCTTCATAGAGATGCTTTCGCCGTGTACGACCGCTTACGCTCGCCAGAACCGAGAAGTCGGAGATATCGAGAACTACTGGAATTGGTATGATGACAGGACCATATTAGCTGAAGATTACGATATGGTCATGAAACACGGCAGTGAAGAGGAGAAAGAACAGGTCGAAGATAAACTGAGAGTCGGTGTTCTACATCACGAAGAGAAAGAACCTCTGAACAAACGGCTCAAGAAACTCATCGAGGAGGTCCAGATATGAGACGAGATATCCGTATCTGCGGAAAGGGCGGACAGGGTATCATGCTGTCCGGTTACATACTTGGTAAAGCCGCCAGCGTTTTCCACGACTACCAAGCCGTTCAGATGCAGAGCTACGGCCCTGAAGCAAGGGGCGGTGCTGCACGGTCTGAAGTGGTGATATCCGACGAGGAGATCGGCTACTGTGGATTGTATGAAGCAGATTATATGATGGTCATGTCGCAGGAAGCTCTCGATAAGTACAGCTACGACCTGCCAGACGATGCCGTACTTGTTGTGGATCCAGACCTCGTTACGGATGTGGACCACGAGGGGGCTATAGGTGTTCCCGCGACGAATATAGCAGAAGAACTCGGGAACAAGATCGTCGCTAATATAGTGATGTTGGGTGCATTCAACGAAGCGGCAAAACTGGTCCCGGAGGAAGCTTTGAGAGAATCCGTAAAAGACAGCGTACCATCGAAATTCACCGACCTGAATATGAGGGCACTGGACTTGGGTATCGAGAAGGTCAGAGAGCTCAGATCTTGAGCTGACTCAAGCTAACAACTCTCCAGCGGCTCTTCTTACCTTTTCAGAAGGATCTTCCTCTCTTAGAGACTTTATCTTATCGATGATCTCATCATCTTCTAGATCTTTTTCTAGATCTTTATCGACCCTTCCCAAAGCTCTGATCGCCGCCCACCTGACTTCACTGTAATCATCGTCTAAAGCTCTAACGAGATGTGGTATCACCTCTTTCCCCCCGATCTGTCCTAGAGACCTAGCGGCTCTCCATCTCACCTTTCTTTCATCGTTGTGGAGTTTGTTGATCAGCTGCTGCTCAGCTTTTTTGACCCTGAACTTTCCGAGTATACGGACTACCGTGTACCTCACTCTCACATCCTCATCGTAGATAGCGTGTATCATGTAGTCCTCGATATTTTCATCTAGGCCGATGGTTTCAAGTGCCAAGGCAGATGCCCATCTTACACCATTATTTTCATCCATCAAACTGTTCAGCAGCATGTCTATAGAGGCGGGGTCACCTATCTCGCCCAGTGCCTCAACGGCGTATTTCTTCGTCCACCTATCTCCCTCCTCGAGTGCCTCCTGCAGCTCTTTTATCGGACGTTGAGTACCTATCTTATTTAGTCCTTCTACGGAATTGCGTCTAACACCGAGATGTTTATCGTTCAGTGCCAACTCGAGTAGCCGGTCGATAGCTTGTTCTTCTTTCAATTCCCCGAGAACATAACAGGCCTTCTTCTTCATCTCGGTCTCTTTCTTATGTGTGTATTCCAACAACCTGTCGACTACCGCTTTTTTCTTCAATTCTTTAA
>CAZFVW010000159.1:2756-4338 GCA_964522285.1 uncultured Thermoplasmata archaeon
CTATATCGCCCTTTAGTTCACTTATGGAAGATTTTTTCATGAATTCATCCACTATATTCCTAAGGTCCCAGTAGCTCAGATCGTCATTAGATATTTCAGCTGCTAGTTTCCTTATATCTGGATCTGGGTCACTCGTGATGAGAGAACTGATCTCTTCATCCTTACCGTGGCCGAGCTCTTCTAAGGTTATCAAAGCCCTTTTTCTAGATATTTTATCTTCATCTTCTAGAGCTCCTTTCAGTTTTTCGACGGTTTTGTCCTCATCTATCTTCATGAGGGTTTGAAGAGCTCTAGCCCTAACCTCTTCATCGTCATCTTCGAGCATTATCCCCGTCATTTCGTCGATCAAACTTTCACTAGAAAGGTCGGCAAGTGCTTCAACCGCGTGGCTTCGTACCCAGTTGTTTTCATCGCCCAGAGCTAAGATAGTGAGGTCATCGACGGCTTCGTGGTCTCCTATCTCCCCCAATGCCCAGGCTAGAGTCCCTCGAACTTTAGAATTACTATCGTTGATATGTGTGAGTATAGCCTCTACAGCTTGCCCACTTTTGATCTCTCCTAATGACCATGCAGATGCCCAGCGCACCTCATGGCTTGGATCGCCCAGCGCCTCTGTTAGACTGTCTACGAACCGTTCATCCTTCATCAGGCCCATGGACTTTGCGGCTCTCTTCCTGTGCTGGCTATCGCTGGAATTCGACAGTATACGGTCCAATTCGTCAAGAGCATTGCTGTTGTCCACGTCCTCGAGTATTATCGACGCTCTCCTCCTGGTTTCTGGGTTCTTGCCCAATATAGCCTTCTTGATAACCTTCTTTTGGATATCTTCATCCCACAATTTCTTTAGAACTGAGACGGCTTTCCTACGCACGTTGGTGTTATCTTCTTTGAGGCTGAACGTAAGAAGAGGCTCCAACGTTTCCTTACTCTCAATCTTATCGAGCGATCTCAAGGATGACATCCTGACCTTTTTGTGTTCATCTTTTAGCCCTTTCACCAGATGTTTTGTACTCCCCGGATCGCCCATGACCCCGAAGGTCTCGAGAACGTGAGCTCTGATATCTGGATCCTCGTTATCTACGTTATTGATTATACGGCTTAGTATCTTCTTATCATCGAATTTGAGGAGTGATCTCATGGCCGCTTTTCTTACTGCTGAATTGTCATCGACGAATACGACCCTCATAAGAGGTTTTTTTGCCCTTCCGTCGGAGATCTCACCAAGAGCTTTCGCTGCGTTTTTCCTGACTTCACTGTTCTGATCTTCTAGATATTTGATTATCAGGGGGACGCTCTCTTCATGCTGTATCTGCCCTAGTGCTGAGATGGTCCTGCTCCTCACCAAGGGATCGTCCATCTCTAGAGAATCGACCAGTATCGATAAGGTTTCTTCATCGGCGAAAAGTCCCAAGGATCTAGCGGCCTTTTCTCTGACCCTTTCGTCAGGATCCATCATGATCACGTCTTTGAGGTCGTCGAGAGCCGCCGGTGTTCCTATCCTGCCTAGTGCCCAAGAAGCCGTACCCCTGACGTCGCTGCTGCTGTCGTTAAGGGCGGCTTCTCGAAGTGCGATTTCCGCCCT
>CAZFVW010000160.1:0-4330 GCA_964522285.1 uncultured Thermoplasmata archaeon
TTTATTTCCTCTTCTGTAAAATCTTCGAGAAGTCCCATCAAAAAAACCTCACATTAAAAATTGAATATACTGGGGGACGTTCTCCCATATCCAGTAGATCAGAAAGCCCAAACCGCCGATGAGAAGGATACCGAGTATACAGATAGTCAGAGTTTTCTTGTATTCATCCATATCCGGCTTTCTAGCCATCTTCAAAATACGGCCGTACTTACCCTTACCTATCTTGTTGGCTCTCTCTTCGATCTTCTTCTGAACTTCCCATGATTTTTCCATTATGTCCATTTGACTAACCTCATGCTACACTCTGTATTCCTTCTTTACCGCCTGATGCCCTGCCGAATATCTGTTTTGATTTGACACCGGTTATGACCACCATGACACGCAGTGTTTTTTCCAATGTTGGTTCCACAGAGGCGCCCCATATTATCCTTGCATCTTGACCTATCTGGTTTTCCACTATCTCGGCGACTTTTTCCGCCTCAGAAACGGTCATGTCGTTACCTCCAACGACGTTGACCAGTGCCGCGTTGGCATTACTGATATCAACCTCGAGAAGTGGTGAATTGATGGCCTCTTCGATTGCTTCTTCGGCTCTGTTCTCAGAGTCGGATTCGCCCATACCGATCATGGCGACACCTGCGCCTTCCATGATGGTCTTCAGGTCGTTGAAATCCAAGTTGACAAGACCCGGTTTTGTGACGACTTCCGTTATCCCTTTGATAGACCTTGTAAGGACTTCATCTGCTATCTTGAATGCCTTGTTCAGTGATAATCTTGGAACGAGATCGAGTAATTTATCGTTGGGGACCGTTATGACCGTATCCGCAACGGATTGGAGCCTGCCGAGTCCTTCTTCTGCATTCTCCATCCTCGAAGCACCTTCTGCCTTGAACGGTGTAGTACAAACGGCCACCGTAAGAGCACCCTGCTTCTTGGCTATCTCCGCCATGACGGGTGCCGCTCCAGTACCAGTGCCTCCACCGAGTCCACAGGTTACGAAAACAAGGTCAGTGCCTTCTAAAAGTGCGCTGATCTCTTCTCTAGCTTCTTCACACGCTTCCCTTCCTACCGAGGGTAGAGCACCTGCTCCAAGCCCTCTGGTCTTTCTTTTTCCTAGGAGGATCTTCCTCTGAGCATGGATGGTCAAGAGATGCTGTGCATCGGTATTGGCACCTATGAGCATGGCGCCCTGGATACCTTCTTCAGACATCCTATCTATGGTGTTACAACCGGCTCCGCCTACGCCTATTATCTTTATGTCAGTCTTAAGGCCCGAGAGAACTTCCTGCAGTTCCTCGTCATCGGCAGAGAGTGACCTCACATCCTTCTCCTCTTCTTCTTTCTTCGGATTCGTCCTGGAAAGTGCTTCTTCAACGATAGATTCCATCAATATACTCTCCATTAAAGGTTATATTAATTTAATTATCCATAACATTAAACCCTTATATAAAATGTTTTGCCCTTAACGATTCTCATAGTCTTTTTTATATCCAGACTTATCGAGAATTAGCTTCCATCTCCAAGTATGGTGGTATGACTCTTAAGAGAAGATACAGCATGTAGAGCGTTATCGTGCCAAATATCAGGAAGAACAATTCACTGTATCCTCCACCTATGTTTTCAACAACAGGACTGTAGATGGCTATGAAAACACAGGTCAATGAAAGCATCACCCCAAAAAAGGTGAACTTGAGAAGGGAAAGGACGGATTCTCTTTCGAAAACTGTAACAGGGGACGTTCTTTTTGTCTGAATTTTCTTTTTCGTTATAGGCTTGTCAGGGGATTTTGTATCCAGTTCTAAAGAGATCAGAAATACACCGTTCCTACTCAATAACCAGGAAGCGAACAGCAGAAAGAAGAACAGGATCATAGATGTCAAGGAAAGAACGCTGAAGGAGGCATCTCTCAGTATAAAGAAGAAGGAAAATATCGCAATCAGGTGTCCGTAATCTATAGGTCTTTTTCTTACAGTGAAAAGGCCGTATAAGGACACGATACCGAATAATACAGGAAGGAACCACAGTTGAGATTCTACAGAATATATTGAATACAAAGAAGTAGCTATGGTGGATAATAATGTGAATAACGAAAGCTTGAATTTTTTCTGAAAAGATCTTGACGATCTCTTTTTTATATTGTGTAGTATTGTCATCTTAAACCTCCGTACCTTATAACCTTCCCAAGGGTGTTCTGTAGCGGTTCGTAGGGATCCCAATCTACAACCAAACTGTAGTCCCATAATTTATCCAGAGTGTTTTTCCTCTCCAAAGCCAATAACCTGTAAGCGATATCACTCTTTTTTTCTCCGATCTTCTTTTCTACCTTAACCGGATCAGGTGAGATGACCATAACGTCGTATTCTTTCATGGCGATATCTATGATGGTTTCTGTGACTTTATCCTGAAGTAGGGGGGATATGAATATGATCAAACTCTTTCCGGGGAAGAACCTTCTTATGAGCCATGTTATATCTTTGAAGGCCCATAGACCTCCGCTCCTGAATTTACTCAGACCATCCATTATCTTGTAAAATTGCTCTCTACCGGAACCTGGATAGATCCAATGCAGGTAATCTCCCAGGACTATCAGCCCCACCCTGTTTCGATCCTCTAACACACTCGAAGCGATACTAGCACAGGCTCTTACAGATGCCTTCATGGTGTTATCCCTGATGGATCCAACATTACCCTCTTTGTAACCGTCCACCACGATTATAACATCACCACTTTTCTCCCCCTCGTATTCGTTGGTTATCGGGTTCTGCGACCTAGCGCTGGCCTTCCAGTTGATCTTACGCATCTCGTCACCCTGCACGTATTCTCTCAAAGAATAGAACTCGGTCCCTATCCCTATAGCGTTGGAAGGTATATTCCCCATGTCTCTTTTAGTGTAGCTGGGACGTATCTTCATGTTCTTCATATCCTCGATACCCGGCAGAACCCGTAGTTCCAGATCATTATCGACCTCGATCTCTTTCGAGAAAAATCCTAGTCGCCCTCTGTATCTTACCTTGGTTTTACCGAGGTCGTATTCACCCCTTTTTGGACATTTGAGCTTGTACTTCAAACTTTTAGTTTCTCCTTCTCCCAGTTTCATAACAGTATGGTTCCTTCCCTTGATCACTTCCACTTCCTCGGGCAGTTCATCGATGACTTCTATGAACCTTAGTTCGTCGCCTTTATTGTGTATCTTTTTAACTATCCATACATCGTCCTCTTCATACATGCGCTGATCAGTACGGGAAACTTCTACATCCACGCAGAGATAACTCGGAGGTAAATCGATAAGTGATAATGCCAAAACCGACAACGAACAGATAGAGAGTATGAACATGGTCCATAACCCTAAGAAGGAACCGATTACTAGAGAAATGATGAAGGTCACGGTTACCAAACCGATGTTTTCGTTCATGAAGTATTCTCCATCGGTAAACTCCTTATCGTTCATCCATATACCTCCACCCTATCCAGAACTTCTTCTATCCATCTGCGATATTCTTGCCCGGTCACACGGTGAGATCTCTCGTCACTCCTCTTCTTGTTCCCTAAATATATGAGCATCCTGGCATCCATCATGAATCCATAGATAACTTCGTCGTCGATGACCTTTTTCAGTTCTTCAGGGTTCTTTAATAGTTCTTTGAAACTTTCCCTAGATATACCCCGTTCCAGATCTAGTTTCCTTTGGATGAGTTCGATGATCTTCTGTTCCAGCAGTGCTTGACTGATCTTCTTACCTTTCACCGCACCTTCTATTATCTTATCTAAACTTTCAAGTCGCGTATTTAGGGGTTCATCTAAACTGCTTTTATTACCCCATATCTCCCTCCTCTTGGAATCCTTGAACAATCCCCCTCCGATGAGGTCTGCTGCGAAAGCGAAAATCAATACACCTAGGAACCATCTTAAAGCCCCTTCAAAAAGGAGCATGAAAAAGAAAATTATAACGATTATCGTCATCTCTAATTTATCGACATTTGAAAATTTGAATGAGGATGCCTTTGATAACTGCCAGTTCATCTAATCACCCAAGCCCTCCTGCAGTTTTTTTAGATCGAAGAGAGCCCTTTTTCTTTTACTATCCCCCAAACTATGATCGCTGTATCTTGCTTCTTCAAAAGTCGTGGTTAGATCTTTTATCGTTTCCCTCGAAACATCCAACTGTGATAGTGCTCGTATCTCGAACTCTCTAGGGGTCATGAAATCGTCGTTCTCAACACCGCTGTCTTCTAGGGTTCTACACATCTGTTGGTAACAACGAATTATGGTCGAACGAACGTCCTTTCCACTGTAGAGATCATCTATCGCGGTTCTTACGGTCTTAGAGAAT
>CAZFVW010000161.1:0-4259 GCA_964522285.1 uncultured Thermoplasmata archaeon
CAGCCCCGTTACGGTGATGACGAGCGTCATCTTGGTTGGCTTCTTCATTTTATTTCTCCCACTGTTCTGTGTTATAAACTTGTAAACGCTCGTTAATATAGTTTTTCTAAGAAATTGAATTTTCCCTGCTTTCAGACCCTCTCGTCAACACACCTTCTCACCGTGTAAACTACGGGTTCGAAATTTTTCATCCAGAAGTTACCGCCCTGGATGTTGGCCGACTCCCCCTCGACATATAAACTTTTGAGGTCGTTTTCCTTTGCCCATCGGACCGCTTCCCTCAATAAAGCAGTGCCCAGACCTTTGTTTCGATACTCTGGATCCGCGTAAGCACCTGCAACGCGCCCGATATCTTCACTCGCTAGAAGGGGTGTTTCAGCATCGTTGATGGTGAGATGTATGTAGGCGATCGCTTCGTCCCCATCGAAAGCTGCTATTATATCGCCTTCAAAATCGTGTTCTGGATCATATTCGCCGTGAGGTATCCAGAAGAGGGGTGCTTTGGGATAAAAATCGTGATGGTCGCGGTCTAATTTTTTTATGTGAAGTGCACTGTCTAGTTCTCGGATGGTCACTTCTAAGCCGGATTTATCAGGCATCGATAGGTCGCGCATCAGTTCGAAGTGAGTCATACCGAAACCCGATCGGAATAATATGAATTTAAGTTCTTTGTCATTTGCCCAGAAACTGAAGACGTGTGAGTGGAAACCGTCCTCGACCCATATGCGTGAAAGTCGTTGGTACATCTTCTGGTAAATCCTTTCCTTATTCTGTTCTACAGAAGAATGGGAATACAAGCCGAGAGAGAAAGCGGTTCTTTTGCTCATGAACTCTTCAGCCCTTCCTGTCTCTATCATATATCCTACGAATTCATCCTTGTCGAAAGCTGCCACTCCAGGATTATCGGACTTTTCTTCCAGCTTCGATACCACGTAGTTTTTGAGGTCTTCTTTCTTTGGAATCAAAGGGTTCTTCTTAAATCGAACATCATATGATTTCTCGAACAATTCAGCGGCTTGCGGTATATGTTCATCCTTGAATTCAGACATTTGCAGCATTATGATACCCTATCAAAATCAATAAAAAGATATACTTTTCGTTGATTTATGGATATTTCATTTATTCCTGCTAGGAAAAGTTATTTTATGAACTATCTAGATAGATACGATCGGAGCGAACTAAGATGGAACTCGAGCTGAACACCGGAAACCCCTGCAAAATCAAAAGGGATTTTTGCCAGAACTGTCACAATCACTACGCACAGATACGGCCGTCGATAAAGGGTGTTTTCGTGTCTAAAAAATTCAGTAAAGATGTTGGAGATGAGAACGAAGTGGAGTCAACTATCAAAGAGATACTCGAATGTTCACATATCCAGTTCACGGAGATGCACAAGTTCGAAAAGCACGTAAATGGTTATCTGGTGTTCAGGGCAAAAAAAGATGGGGATCACATAGTTTACGCTATCGATAAAAAAAGGAAGGTCATCATCTTTTTGAGATCCTTCGGCAACTATTCGAAGTACAAGAAATTTTTAGAAGATGATAGGGATATCCAGAGTGCGATATCTCGGGCAGGCTAGATCTCACATCTATCCGAGTTCGCATCTTTCCAGGTGCCATATAGTAATATCCTACCACTTCGGGTCAACCCGAGACCGTCAAGATTGCTAGGCGAATCTAATTCTCCGTAACCTGCCAGATATCCATTGACCCGTGCTACAGCAGTGGAATTGATGAATTCATCGATATCGGGATATATCTCTCTATAAAGTTCATAGAAAGTTTCATCCTGTCTTAGAAAGTGCTTCTGCTGGGAATCGTCTGCAGGGTCGAACATTGCTAGGGGGTTGAACATCGACGGATCACCTTCATCTTCCAACAGGGATAAGAGTTCCAGATAAGATATCTTGTCGGGATCGTACACCACTTGGACAAGTTCGCTTTCAGGACCTAGATCTTGATACTTAGGAGGGATCTCTGTAAAACCAACCCTTGTTATTATCACACCTGGTTGTACCCCTAATTTTGCATCCGGCCCCCAGAAACATGCAGCTGCAAATTCTGCGATCTCAGTTTCCTCGGGACGATCTCTATCGACCTTTGGTATTTCACCGGTGATAAGTTCTGTTCCATGCATCTCAATATCTTCTATACCAGTCACTCCCACTAGAGTAAAAATTAGGCACATAGAGATTGCCACGGCATATATCTTCCAGATGTTCATCATAAATACTTCGAATATAAAATATGCCAGTACTACTTTTTATAGTTTCTCGTTTTACGTTTATAGAAAATTTAGTTTTTCTATCATCCCCTGCGATAAACCTGCTCAAGATCGAACTCTTCTTCCATCTCCGGCATCATGTGTTCCCAGACCTGCTCGCAGAGATACCAGTCCGTCACTTGCTCTTCTTTGCTTTCGGTCAGATGGAAGATCTCTTCATGATCCATTATAGACATGTAAGGTAGTATGAACACTTCGAGTAAAGTCCCTTCTTCTATGGGCCACAGGTAGATCTCTACACCTACTCTTTGAGAACCTTCATCCATCTCCTTGAATGACGGGATGCTCAGTGAGAGGCCTCTGAACAGCATGGAAAGTCGACCGGGAGGTTTCTTCTGCCGTAGCTGCTCGGTGACCTTCTTGTTAACAGCTACCAGCAGTACACCTTCTCCTTCGTTGTCTTCATCGTATTTCGAGATGTGAAATCCGTGTTCTTTAACAAAAGCTCTGAATTCCAGACCCAGCCCTTTGATATCATCGTCTTTTATCAGGTATCTGCCGTAAGGATAAGCTCTTCTCCGCATGTTTATAATATGGTTTTGATATTATTTATAGCTGTTGAATCTGTATGTGAAGTGAAGTTTATTATATCTGAACAGTTAATATCTGATCATGAGGGTCGGATATCCCTGTATCAACAGGACGTTAGAATGTAGTGGGAATAAAACGTTCCGCCTGGCCTCTTACTCAGAAGATAGGTTGGTAGAAACAGTAGAG
Organism: uncultured Thermoplasmata archaeon; assembly: GCA_964522285.1. Lineage (GTDB taxonomy): Archaea > Thermoplasmatota > Thermoplasmata > Halarchaeoplasmatales > Halarchaeoplasmataceae > CAZFVW01. The sequence continues at coordinate 3,004 of CAZFVW010000161.1, forward strand.
AACAATCTGAAGTGTCTGAAGAGGATGCTGGAATTCAATGCAGAGAACGATATACTCTTCTTCAGGATAACTTCAGATCTCGTCCCTTTCGCTTCACACGAGATCAACGATCACGACTGGCAGGAACATTTCGAAGACGAATTTTTAGAGATAGGCCAATACATCCAAAAAAATCAGATCCGTATCTCGATGCACCCCGATCAGTTCATAGTTCTGAACTCTGGTAAAGAGCGGGTCTGGAGGAACAGTGTATCCGAGCTGGATTATCACGCTGATGTGCTAGATGCTATGGGATTGCCGCTTTCTGCGAAGATCCAGCTGCACGTCGGCGGCGTTTACGGTGACAAGGAGAAGAGCATGGATCGGTTCGTTTCAAGATATGAAGAACTGGACGAAAAGATCAAGAGGAGACTCGTCATAGAGAACGACGATGTTTCATATGCTTTGGGAGATTGTTTAGAGATCAGCAGCCAGTGTGGTGTTCCGATCCTGTACGACCATCTTCATCACCAGGTTAACGATTCGGGTGAAGACCTGAAAGATGCGCTGGATAGAGTTTCAAATACTTGGGGAAAAAGCGATGGCATACCCATGGTCGATTACAGTTCCCAGGAAGAGGGAGAGAGAAGCGGAAGGCACGCCGAGTCCATAGATATGGACGATTTCCGAAGGTTCATCGAAGGGTCTAAACCCTATGATTTCGACGTTATGTTGGAGATCAAAGATAAGGAGAAGAGCGCTTTGAAGGCGGTAGAAGAGTTAAAGAGGGATGAGAGAGTTATCAATACCGGAAGGAGTGAGTGATATGAGAAATTTTTCAAAACCGATGATCGTCGTGAGTAGATGTTTGGGATTCGAGCACTGCAGGTACAACGGACAGATAATATCTAGTGACATCGTGGACGAGTTAAAAGATCATGTGGATTTTACCACGGTCTGTCCAGAAGTAGAGATAGGTCTGGGTGTTCCAAGAGATCCTATCCGTATAGTGGTTAAGGACGGTGAAAGAAGGTTGATGCAGCCCGCTACGGGTAAAGATCATACCGACAGTATGAGGGATTTTATCGATGGTTTTTTAGATCTAGACGAAGACGTAGACGGTTTCATACTGAAAGGGAGTTCGCCGTCCTGCGGTGTAAAAGATACTAAGATATACAACAAGATGGAAAAATCGGCTCCGATCGATAAAGACTCGGGGTTCTTTGGCAAAGCGGTTCAAGAAAAGTTTCCTCAGAAGGCTGTAGAGAGCGATGGAA
>CAZFVW010000162.1:0-4255 GCA_964522285.1 uncultured Thermoplasmata archaeon
CACTATCTTTCCCTTCCAGTAGTGCTGATCAGGGCTGTCCTCCCTTTTTGCTCTACCTCTCCTTCTCATCTCTAGCGCTATGTCCCAAGCGACCTTGGTCTGTCTAGTGTTGATATCTATATTATAGGCTATCAAGAACTCTCTAGCTCCGATAACGGTCGCTCCAGTCCTTTTGACCGTATCGTTCCATTTTGCGGGGCCGAAGTCCGGTTTCCATTCGGGATCTACAAGCTTTTCATCCAACCCCTCGTACTGGCCGCTCCTTACAGTGGCGAGGTTCTCTCTTTTCTCCTCAGTAGCTGCTTCTTCATAAAGGTAAACAGGTATGCCCAATTCGTCTCCGACCCTTTCAGCGACCTCTTCAGCTATATCAATACAGTCTTCCATCGTCACACCCTGAACAGGTACTAATGGACAAACATCAGTGGCCCCCATCCTCGGGTGACTTCCCTCGTGTTTGCTCATGTCGATGATTTCTGACGCTTTTTTTATCGCGTTGAAAGCCGCTTTTTTGACTCCTTCTGGTGAACCTACAAAGGTCACCACCGTCCGGTTCATATCTGCCCCCATATCGATATCCTTCAGTTCTACATCTTCGACTGCTTTTATCTCGCCGGTTATATCATCTATTACGCTCTTGTCCCTTCCCTCTGAAAAATTCGGTACACACTCTACGAGTTTCATGGTTAACACCTATCACTATCCATCGAAAGATAAAATAGATAAAAAGGTTTTGGAGGTTTCCTCCTGCATTATATCGCTTTCTAGATACTACTCTTGAAATTACTGCAGTTTATCAGGTTACATATTATGTTACAAGGCTCCGATATATCTGCCGACCCGAAATTTCCAGATCTGTGGTCGAAAAGACCGCATCTTATAAGTTTGCAATATGTTTCATCATCGTGGATCGGGGAAGATCGCGATGTATAATGTGGAACAGCGTCAGCCCATCTGATCTTCTTTGAGGGCCTTTGTTTATCTTTCATTTTGAACGGCAAACTAGCCAGCCTTACTGAACCTTTGGACATTTTTTTCACCCATCTATCCTCTGCTCTCATCCTACTAAAACTTTGCTAAAAAGTAAAAATAAATATACTATATTTTGCAGATACAAGGATTGATATAACGGAGATAACTTTAAATATTATCAATTACCAGAAAACAAGTGAAAGCTGGTAAAATGTCACAAGAAAAAATCTTGAAGAGATCTAAGCGTGTTTGCGAAAACGTCGCTCTGAAGATAAAGGATTCCGAAGAAGCACCTTCCCCACTGGAAGTGAAGATGATGATCGAAGACGAGCTAGATTTTGGTCTTTCCGAGGAGGAAATTACCCTTTTAGCTATAACGTTCAAACACATAGACAACCTTTTCAACCAATACGAAAGCAAATCGGAAAAAAGCTCTAAAATGATGTACTTATAAAAATATAAAAAACCAGCCAGAAGGATAGCTGGCTAATATTTTTACCACAATCTTCTCTTTTTGGGGATCAGTGGTGTATCTATCAGATGTATTTCGCCGTTCGAACATTCGATATCGGGTTTTATAACCTTCGATTTGTTCACCTTGACTCCCTTCTTCGTGTCTATATCTATATCATCGCCGGACATGGTCCTCGCGGTCTTCATCTTCGATACATCTCTCGATGTATATTTCCCATGGATTATATGGTATTTCAAGACCTTCTTTAGCTCGTTCTTGTCCCCGAGTAGCTTGTTCAATTTCTTCTCAGACATCCTATCAAAGGCTTCGTTCGTCGGTGCGAAAACGGTGTAAGGTCCTTCACCTTCCAGTACATCTTCCAGGTCTGCTTCTTCCAAAGCATTCCATAATTTTTTCAGATTCCTATCACCCTTTACTTTCTGTGCTATGTTTTCCATCTATCATTCACCTCCCTCTTATGAGGGAATAATAAATCGGTATCGCAGTATTTAGACTTTACTTTATAGCCGAATAGAAAATAAAAAATTAAGGGTGTTCAGCGGTTTTTTCAAACCCTTTCGAATTCCATCTCGTCCGAACCTGTGATCGTTGAGAAGTGTTCCGAGATTATCACTAGTGTATCTCCACCGTCTCTCAATTCGTATTCCATGGTGTCTGTTCGACCGTCCTGGGTGATCTCGATCTCTCCGTCCTCTGTTTTTTCCCACTCGAATTCACTGCTTTCACTATCTGAATTACCATTCATAGACATCTCGTAGATCATCTCACCGGTTCCATCATCTTTCAGATCGATGGTCAGGGTGATCTCGCCTGTATACTTCCCTTGTGTCTCGCTGTCCGAGTACTCCCATTTACCAACGAGTCCTTTTGATTGGGTATAGAATATGAAGAACGCAGCTATCAATATGATCGCTACTACAAGACCCACAAGTACCATCATCTTTTCTGGTTTCTCTGGGTCTGGTTTCCTTTTAATCTGTCTCTGCGAAGGAGGGGGCGGCGGTGGTGGCTGCTGTTGATACTGTTCACCTTGATTCATGTTCCCGGGTTGGTTTTTTTCACCATAATCCTGTCGATCATCGGTGTTATCTTGCATGTTATACGATACCATTATTCGACCTTTGATATAAGAAATTAACCGATTTTTAGTTTTGCCCTCACCTTATATCAGCTAATATTTCGTGCTCCGCTTCTAAAGAGATATTATCAGCATTTAAAAATTTCATATATCTATCGATCTCTTCTTCTAATTTAAAAATGAACCTACTTCCAACATCTTTGAATATGTAAAAATTTCTGATCTCCAAAGTCCTCTCATCCAGATACGGTTCGATAAGCCCCACATATTCATCGTCGAACAGGATCGGTAGACAGTAGTGTCCGTAGATCCTATCTTTCTTGGGTTTGTACACCTCCCAAACATACTCGTTGTCAAACACGGCAGCGAATAACTCGCGATTCCACAGCATGGGGTCCAGCGGTGCCAAGAACCGAACATATGACGAGTCCGATTCAGGTGGAGTCATCCACACTTCTTTGTCCTCTTCAAGGGCATACAGATCACCTTTCCAGCTTTCAAGCTCAAGTTCAAACAGCTTCCCTTCCTCAACAAGTGCATTCAATATCTTTCTAGTTTCTCTCACCCCTCCTACTCTATTCCACTGCGCTGACGCTTTAGAGGGAGATATCAATTTGGACGACTTCGTTATTATCTCAGCTACCCTTTTTTTGTACTCTCCATCATCCCGTAGCCCTTCTTCTTCAAATAACTCACTAGGTACTACCTTTTCAGTAGATGTATAGTATTTTCTCCTGCCTTCACGATGATGGATCATGATCTTTCCAGACAGCCATAAAGCCCTGAGCAGTTTATGAGACATCTTTCTCGACCTCCAGCTGCCTTTGATCACTTCACCCATATCTTCTAGTTCCAAAGAGCTGAGCGGCTCTTCTTCCATCTTTTTCAATATGATCTCGATCTCAGATCCGTATTTATCGAACAGATCAGCATGTTTTTCAGCCTGCCTATCCATCTCATACCGGAATACCGGATAATCTTCCATCGGCACCATAGAAAGCATCTTACAGTAATATTCAAAAAGATGATTCTCTTCATAAAGAAGGGAATTCAATTTCTCTTCTCTGTAATCTTCGACCCTGCTGAACAGTGTTAGATCGTGATTCCTTCCGGCGGGATTGATAGGATCGATCTGTACACATGGGATATCTTCGAACAGCTTTTTCAGTCCTTTTTCACCCTGCCTAAGAGAGTCAAATCCATGCAGAGAACAAAGAGACCGACGAGCTTTCTGAGCAGTAATTTTCATGGGATCGCCTTACTCTCGAGCATCTCCACAAAATCATCCTCTTTTAGTATAGTAGTTCCTTCCTCCTTTGCCTTATCCAGCTTAGAACCGGGATTCTCGCCAATCACTATATAATCGGTTGCTCCACTGACACTACCAGTTACACGGCCGCCGTACTTCTGTATCATCTCAGTAGCTTCATCCCTTGTATAATCATCCAGAGCTCCCGTCAGAACGAACTTCTTACCATCTAGGAACTGCTCGACATCCTCCCTTTCAACTTCCATCTTAACGCCGTGCTGTTTCAATTCCTCTACCATCTGCCTGTTCTCTTCGTCTTCGAAGAATGAAACTATACTCTCGGCTATCTTCGGACCGATCTCTTCGATCTCCTCCAGTTCCTCCTTATCCGCTTCCATTATCTCGTCCATGGTTTCATAATTATCTGTTAGTACCTGGGCAACGTGACTGCCGACGTACTTGATACCAAGACCATACAGCA
>CAZFVW010000163.1:0-4255 GCA_964522285.1 uncultured Thermoplasmata archaeon
AAATTGACCCTATAACCAGTAATGCAACAACTATTAATACGAAAATTATTTTTTTATTGTTTTTATTATTATTTTTCATCTTCCTACAACCTAGAAAGTGAAAAATGTAATTATATATAAAAATTGCGAAGATATAATTATTTTCCAATTACTGATTTGGTTTTCTTCACCATCCATCAGTTCGTATACTTTATGACAAGATCCTACATTTCTCACCGTATAATATATTCCTCGAACTTGCATCTTTTTATCTGGAAGTAGTCGGAGAAATGGTTCAAACTCTTTTTCCCAAAATCCACTTCCGACCCCTCCTTGTGATCATCATATTTCTGTACAGGAGATCTGAAATCTATATTATAGATAAGATCGATCTCGGAATCAAGACCAGCTATCTCTAAGTAACTCCGGGCATGATCTCGTGAGTTTATCCCTAATATATCCATCAAGTGAAGGGGATCTATGCCTGATCTTAAATTATGGACTGCAAAACTGTGTCTCAACGTGAAAAGTTCTAGACATCCATCACCAGGATATTTTTTCATCAAACACCTTATACCACGGTCCGTGTAATCGAAGAGAGTATCATCATCTTGATAATCATTAGAATCTACGTAATCTTTCAGGCTTTTTTTCAATTGTGGGTCTAAAGGTACATAACGAAAATTACCAACAACACCGTTATTTACCTTCATCCTTCCCTCAGAAAAATCGATATCATCCACCTTAATGTCTGTTAATTCAGAAACCCTAAGGCCTGTTCTCCATAGAGTCTGGAAGATCAGATGATGCTTAGGATTACCTTCACGAGCTTTTTTTAAAATGCTATCGATCTCATATCTTTCTAAATATTTTATATCCATATATTCTGCTTCGTTCAAACTCATATGATCACCCTCGATCGCCCTCTTTTATAGACCCTACTAACTTAAGAGTCTATGCTAAACAAGTATCTTTCTGATTTCTTTATAATATTGAGTGGTATTTAATAAAGACGTGATGATTTCTTACTTTTTCCCGGCCATACACTTACCCATACTCCGGAAAGCATTCTCCACATTCCTGCCTGTTTTTGCACTGGTCAGATATATGGAGCGTTTTTTAGGAAGGAGCTTTTTGTTTTCTTTGAACCAACTTCTGATATCGCCCTTGGTGACGGGGACGTACCTCGGTTCCTTGGTGTAGAGGCCTTTTACATAATGCTTTTTCACCATGAAATCGTGGAAATCTTTTTTCGTGCTGGCCTTCAACCTCTTACCGCTCCAATCCTCGAAATCATCGATGATATCCCTTTTATTTCCAGCAAAAACAACAGGTACCTTCCCCACGACCTTGTAAAGATCTCTTAGCCATCCCTTGACATGATCCAAAGTCTTCTTTCGAGTTAGATCGAACACAACGATAGCACCATCCGCCCCGTAATAATTTGAATCCTGAAGGTTTGTACCTAGCTTCTGGCCGTAAAGATCCCATATTATCAGACGGATGCCGAATTCCTCGAGCTCTTTCTTCTTAACATTAGCTCCGATGGTCGTTATGTAACTGTCATCGAACCGGTGCTCGACATATCTCCTAACGAGAGAAGTCTTTCCAACCGCCCCGTCTCCTAGAAGAACTATCTTCACCGCTCGGTTCGACATGGTATCGTATCGCGTTTCAGATAAATAATACTTTGCAAGTTGGTGTTATCGAACTACATCTTATCAACTGGTCAAAAGATAGGAGAAATATATCGACAAATTTAATAAACAAGCTTGATGATGCCATCCCATGAAAAAGAGGATGATCGCTTTAGTGGTCGTTCTATTAACCCTCTCTCTAGCAGGATGTACGAATCCTCCAAAACCACCAGGTTCAGATATCCCAAAAATGGTCCTGGACTATCAGATCGATCAGGAGCTTCAGAACAAAAGTATAATCTACATCCATGGAGTGGACGATACTAGATACACTAATATCACTTTGAAGATCGATAACGAAACCGTGGTTCAAAAGGAAGAGGCTTTCTGTATCGAATATGATCTCAATAAAAAGCAATTCAACATCACTGTAGATGTGTGGGAGGATCTCGACCATTACAATTTTAACGCTTCAGTCGAGGTTTTTCCAAACCAAAAAATTGTATATCGGTTAACTTATTACGATGACGAGGTTAAGAATATCGAACTGAAAGACCTACCCCATTCGGAAGCCCTCAATCTTATAAAGGAGGGAGAAGATGCGTAAGATACCGTTTTCACTCATGGTCCTAGGTATCGTCGTGGTGATAGCGGGTCTAGTAGGTATCAGTATCATGGTAGGATTCGTTCCTATCTCAGCACTCACCGGTTTCTACGCCTTCGTTTTTTCACTGGTCTTGATATCCATAATGGGCATAATAGGAGCTATATTCGTAGGGATGTTCATCTCCCATAAGGTGTTCTCATCTAGAGAGTTCACGACCTTTGAAGAAGAGATGTTGAAGATGAAGAGAGATATCGAATATATCAGAAAAAAATTAGATGAGATGGAAGAAGAGGACGAATAATTATAACAAGTTTCATGCAAGTGATTCTGGACAGATATCTCTTCTAGAGCAGTTCCTACATTTACCTTCCCTATTATGATGTCTGTGAACATCTTCTGACTTTGCAGCTTTCCTCATCTCGTCTAACTTTTCTAACAATAGGTCTTTCAGCTTCTGGTCATAATCTATCTCGAATTCCTTATCTCCATACTTAACTATACCATATGTTGGAGCTTTTTCAGTATCATCTTCAACCAGCAGGCAGTAAGACGCTATCTGTAATATGTGTGAAAAGAAAGGCCCTTTAGGAACTCGGCCAGTTTTGACCTCGACCGGTATCTTTTCTCCCTCGATATTCATTATGTAATCGGGCCTGCCTCTAAGATGATATCTTTCTGACTCTAACAAACGACTTTTCTCTTTCAACCCATCTACGTATTCTATATCTCCCTCTTGAATATGGAGTTCGTCCCGTCTCGTCTTAGCTTCTGCCCTCATGTCCAGCGAACGCTTCAGCCAGTAACTAGCCCCTATGAGCCATGAAAGTGATATGAGTTGAGTGATCCTCGCGATATCCTGATCTGCTAATTTTAGTGTCAAACTGTATACTGCTAATACTGTTGCACCCATGGCGAAAATGAGTATTATACGCTCGGCGGTCAATCTCTCCCCTTTGATCCTTCCACTCTCACTCATATACAAGAAGAAAGTAGCTGCCAATAACCAGATAAGTCCGGTCACGATGAAGATCTGGTGCAGGTACTCTTCGGGTTGTAATAATGTCAGACCTGATACGGATATCAACGAAGCTGCAACGGCCAGCCAGAGTACTATACTCTCTAGACCTTTGGATGTCTCTTCGTTCCTCTTAACATCCTCTAACTTCTCACCTATCTCTTCGTGATCTTCACGTCCCTTTTGTAAGTCTTGAGTCATCACATCTTGTTCTTCACGACTCAACCACCAGCTCAAGGGACAGTATCCGTATTTCTCCACATCGCTGGCAGAGATCCATTCTTTTGTCATTGCCCCATATAGTGTTATAAATATATAGTTATAAATTTTTGGGTCGCTCACTAAAACATCTCGTCGACATCTTCTGGACAGAACATGCCTTTTTCCGTGAAATATCCGGTTATATACTCCGCTGGTGTCACGTCGAAGGCTGGATTCATGGCAGGTGACCCGTCGGGCATGATACAGCTACCCATGACTTCACAGACCTCGGATCGATCTCTTTCTTCGATGGGTATGTCCATCCCACTTTTTGTCGAGGGATCGAAGGTGGTCACGGGTGCGGCAACATAGAAAGGTATATCGTTCTCTTTCGCCACCACGGCTTTCTCATAAGTGCCGATCTTGTTGGCTATATCTCCGTTAGCGGCTATCCGATCAGTACCGACTATCACCATGTCAACTTCACCTCTCTGCATATAGTGCCCGGCGGCGTTGTCAACGATGACAGAATGAGGTATATCTTCGTTGTATAGTTCCCAAGCTGTCAACCTAGCCCCTTGTAATCGAGGTCTGGTCTCATCGGCGAAAACGAAGATATCTTTTCCCTGGTTATGTGCCTCCCTGATAGGTGCTAAGGCAGTCCCGTAATCCACCGTCGCTAGAGCTCCAGCATTGCAGTGTGTCAATATCTTATCTCCGTCTTCGATGAACTCGGCTCCGTGCTCTCCTATCAACCTGCACTTTTCGATAACGTCTCTAGAATAATCTTCAGCGGCTTCCCTTGGATCATCTCCC
>CAZFVW010000164.1:0-4245 GCA_964522285.1 uncultured Thermoplasmata archaeon
TCTGTAGCAGGTATAGTAACGATATTAGATATAAAATGTAAGGTGTAAATATGAAAGACGAACTGCTGATCGATTTTCTTTACGTTGATATCTCGGAATGTGACAGATGCCAGTCGAGCGATGAAACACTGGATAAAGCTTTGAGAGAGTTGAAGGAGGATATACACGGTAAAGGCATCTCGACCATCGCCGTCAACAAAACGAAGATAACCAATGATGAACAGGCTGAAAAGTATGGTTTAGCCAGATCCCCCACCTTGAGGATCGACGGGAAAGATATCGAGGAAATATTTCACGAGGATTATCAGGTAAAAGACAACTACTGTCCATCATGTGAGGATGTTACGGGGCCTGAATGTGATGAAGTAACAGGGGGAGGTAATGAGTGCAGGGTCTTCGAATACGAAGGAGAAACCTATGAAGCCGTACCCAAGAATATGATAAAGGATGCCGTTAGGACAGTGGTAGGGATAGAAGATAAAAACACTTCCTCCTGCTGTGAACCGGAGGTCCAAACCTCTAGTTGCTGTGAAAGCGAGGGTACGTGCTGTTGATCGTGATTTTCACCAAAGCAATTCAGTGTTTCCAATCGAAGTAGTCCTCTCCTTTGATCTCATCTATAAGATTGAGCGCGGCTTTTGCTCCTTCGCCCACCGCGGCACCTATCTGTCTAGCCCCACCTGTACAATCTCCCGCAGCGTAGACACCTGGTAGTCCACTGAACTGTTCCTTGTCCACGATCAGGCTGTCATCCTCTATCCTTATCCCAAGGCTCTTAGCGAAATCTATCGAACCGCTGGTCCCCTCAGCTATCATTAGCCCCTTCATCTCTTCCTCCCCCTCTTTAAATAACAATCCCTCGAAGTTCTCATCCCCTTTCACTCCCTCGATCTTCTTTTCGACCACTGGGATGTCTTTTTCTCTCAGTTTTTTTCTCATCTCTTCACCGACCTTCAGTTCTTTACCGTTCGTGTAAATCTTGATATCCTCAGTATAGTCATGGAGTTCCAGGGCTTCTTTGACAGCTAGATCCTTAGAACCCAATATACCAACTTTCTTCCCCTTGAAGAGTGGTGCATCACACGTCACGCAGTAGCTGACACCCTGTCCCTCATAAGCCTTGATATCGTCGACGGTAGGTCTTTTGTGCTGAATACCCGGGGAGATGATGAGTGAGCTTCCCTCGTATTTTGAATCGGTGGTCTCCACTAGATAAGTATCTCTAGAAGCTTTTACTAGTAACACCTTTTCCTTTATCACCTTCGTACCGAACTTCTCCGCCTGCTCTCTCCCTCTTTTGAGAAGTTCTCTTCCTGATATGCCTTCAGGGAATCCAAAGTAGTTCTCTATCTTCTCCACCTTGTCCAAAAGCTTATTTTCCTCGTCCAAGACCAGGGTCTTCAGTTCCGCCCTAGACGTGTATACCGCCGCGGATAATCCCGCTGGACCGCCTCCGATTATTATCACGTCGAACTCTGTCATGGAAACACCTCAAGCGATCTCCGGAGTGAAGCAACAATAGCCGATCTCGTCGCTCTCTTCTTTGATCCTTTTCCAGCCTTCCAGCTCATCCAGCGCAGATGGATACAGTATGTTGTTCTCCTTGAAGATATGGTCCCTGAGATTTAAGGAGAGATAATCTGCCAACTCCACGATCTCCTCCATGTTCTCCTCCGGTTCCTCAGAAAGTTCCAGCAGTCTTTTCTTCTTGGGCCACATGTCCTCGTGATCCATCTTCATGATCCTCGTGGGACCGGTTATGCCCTCTCTTTCCAACCTTGGGAAGAGCACTTCCTCCTCTCTCTTGTGATGTTTTTCGGCTTCGACGAGATGATCGGCTATATGGCGCAGTCCATCCTTTTTCTCATCCGTCAGTTCTCCCTCTCTCATGAAATCGATCAGAACATCCAGCTCGTCCAGCGCTTCTATTATCTCTTCATGTTCCGAGATCAATGTGTGTATCGGATGACCTTTCTCCAATCGGGACTTCATCTTATCAACCTCCTCTTCAACGGCCTTCAGATGGATGCTGCAGAAATCCCTGAGTTTGCTCTCGTCTACTTCATCTTCTTCCAAAAGTCCCTGTTCTGCTTTCGATATCTCCAGCGGTGTGGCTTTCTTGATCTCGGCCATCATCTCTTCTTGAGTTGTCTCTCCCTCGGCGAATCCTTTCAATTTTTTAGTCAGGCTTTCTACGCTCATCATAATCACATTACCCACCATATTGTGCGTAAAATATATAAACCTTGTCCTCTATACCTTATACGATGACAGAAAAGACGCTCAAGTATCCGTCAGAGAACACCCGTACAGAGATATTGAACGAACTCCTAGATCGGGATCTGACAGCACTAGATATTACAGATATACTCGGTATAAACGAGAGTGCGGTGAGAAGACATCTCGACAAACTGGAGAACAGGGGCCTGATAGACAGCTATTTTGTGAAAGCTTCCCAGGGCCGGCCGAAGAAGTACTTCACCATCACGGAGGAGGGAAAAAAATTGTTCCCCCAGGAGACCGAACTGATGTTGAATTTACTGATAAAAAGTCTGAAGGATACGTTAGATGAAGAAAGACTAGAAGAGATCTCTGATTTGGTGACCGAAGGAGTGGGGGAATATTTTCCGGAAGTTCATGAAGAGGAAGATCTAGAACGGAAGATAGAGAAGATAGTGAAAGGATCCGACGAGCTCGGTTTTTACTCTTCCTACAGCAGGGATAATGAGCATTACAAGATCAAGTACAAGAATTGTGCCTTCGGAAACCTACCTGTAAAACAGGCATCTTGGCTATGCAATATACACCGGAAGATAGTGTCAGACCTCCTGGGAGATGTGAAAATCCAGCAGGAGGAGTCCATGCTCAAAGGAGATAAGATATGCGTTCAGAGGATAAGTGGATAACATGAAAAGAGAGATAATAAGGATAGATCACGAAAAGTGCACGGGATGCGGTGACTGCGTGAAAGGATGTCCAGAAGGCGCACTGCAGATCATAGATGGAAAGGCGAGGCTTGTAAACGAAGCGTTCTGCGATGGACTTGGTGCCTGTATAGGTGACTGTCCAGAAGATGCTATAGAGATTGAAACCAGGGAAACCGAGCCCTATGATGAAAAGAACGTGGTGGAGAACATGGTCGAACAGGGCGATGAAGTCCTAAAAGCTCATCTCGAACATCTGAGAGAACACGATCAGAAAGAACTTCTTCAGGAAGCTTTGGATCACCTGGACGAGATGGGAGTTGAAAATCCGATAGCTGGTCAGCAGTCAAAGACCGCCTGTGGATGTCCCTCCACCGCTCCCGGACAGTGGGAAGCTGAAGAACAGGAGGAAGAAGGCAGGTTGAACTCACGACTACAGCAGTGGCCGGTCCAGCTTAATCTGGTACCGGTAGAGGCGCCGTATTTCGACGGTTCCGAGCTGGTGATAGCTGCGGACTGCGTACCCTTCGCTTATCCGAACTTCCATCCGGATTTTTTGGAGGACAGCTCGCTGATAATCGGATGTCCAAAGTTAGACGACGCCGATCATTACATAGAGAAATTGACGGAGATATTCAAGAGGAACGATATAGAGAGTTTGAAGGTCGTCCACATGGAGGTCCCGTGCTGTTTCGGTCTGACCAAGCTGGTAGATGAAGCACTATCTGGATCGGGTAAAGATATACCCGTCGAAGATATCACGATAAGCGTTAAAGGAAAGAAGAAATGAGGTGTAAAATATGGATATAATAGAAGTAGATAAGATAGAATCTGATGAAGAAAAGTTCGCCCCTGAAAAACTCATCCGGCAGGACGAGGTGGAGGTCGTACTACTCCCTTTCGCTCCTGGACAGTGACTGAAGGAACATACAACGCCTGTGGACGTGTTCTTCTACGTGGTGGAAGGCACGGCCGAGATACAGGTCGGTGATGAGATAAAAGAAGTGGAACATGGGAATATAGTGTTGAGTCCCAAAGACATCCTACACAACGTGAGGAATACGTCGGATGAGGACGCTAAGATCATGGTAGTCAAGACACCGATGCCAAAATAGATGATTTATAACTCGATACGTTCTGACCGCAGATGAGAATCGGTCCTGGAGTAAATGACGGATTACCGCCCTGGTCATCACCACAGTCAGCAATATCTGCATTTTCCATGCATGTTCACCTACTATAAGATATTAAACCACGTTTACAGCTTTAAACTTCCATCCTTATATACTTTACTATTTGTAGCAGGTATAGAAGTGATAGT
>CAZFVW010000165.1:0-4213 GCA_964522285.1 uncultured Thermoplasmata archaeon
TGGACGATGCAAAAAATATAATAGAGCGTATAGATTTGGATATCGTTTCTTTTTACAATAAAGTTGAACAATTTTATGAATACCTAGGAAACGATAAAATTCCCAAACTACCGTGGGAGGACCCTTCTAAATTACGTTGTAGAATAGGAAAATTAAATGAAAAAATTGATACCATCATCCGCAACATTAGGAAACATGACAATAATTATGCAGAACCTGCTAAACCAAAATATCCTTTTGAAAAAAATGTAGAAAACCTTTCTAAATATGAACACAAACTACGAAATTACTGTAAAAAAATAAAAAGTGACCTTTTATACCAGGAGTTACAAACTCCAGAATCAATAAATGATATATTAGAAAAATTCAAAGATATTTTAAATAAAAATGTAATTGATCCACCATTATATTTTGAATGGAATGTTTGGAGAGCCATGATAGCTTTGGATGATTGTATAGCAAAACCAAATTTGAAAATGGATTATAATTTAAATCCTTTATCTCATGCCGGAGGAGGTAAACCAGACTTAGAAGTTTTTTATATGAATTCTAATGAGTACATTGTGTTAATAGAAGTGACTCTGAGCTCAGGTAAAAGACAATATGATACAGAAACAGAACCTATTACGAGACATGTTGCAGAATACAAGGCAAATACTGATAAAGAAGTATTCTGTTTATTCATAGCTCCAGAGATAAATCCAAATACCCCTCACTTTTTTTATACCTATTTTAAATATACTACTCATCCTGCTTGTGATGACAATTTAACTATTATTCCACTTGAATTGGATGTTTTTACAGAGATATTACAAACGTTTTCGGATAATGATTATTTTAATTCAGATGATTTTAAAAATCTTTTAGATTCTATTGATTCATTGAGAGGCTATGATTTAAGTTATGATGAGTGGTATGAAACTGTAAATGATAAAATAAACGAATGGAAAAGGTGTGTTTTACCTGGCAAATAACTTTATGATCTAAGATTATTTGCTTCAAAAATCGGACTTGAGTAAATACCGCCATTGATGAAAATTTGTGGTTAATTTTTCAAGAAAGAAAAATTGAGATTTAGATTTTTTAATTTTACCATTAAAAAGCTTTTTCTATCCTAAACAAAAATACTTTGTTCTCGAGAACAAGTTCTGCTCACGATCACGAACCATACCTGGTGAGTGAGATAAGAAATTTTATTCCTTTAGAACCTTGGGTTCTCATCCCTCGCACCTTTTACTCTCTCTGGTCGTAAAAGCTGGGGGAGGGATTCGAACCCCCGGGAAACCGCTCTGCAGGCGGTCACATTAGCCACTCTGTCACCCCAGCAATTTAGGAGTGGCTTCTATTATGCTCAGTTTTACTTAAAGTTTTGTGGTACCATCATGGGAAAGTGGTAGGTTCACTCATGAGTACTAGAGGAAGTACAGCCCGTACCCAAAAATGAGCGTTAATAGGAGTACCCCAACTACGCTGATGATGCTGCCGTACTTGATCATATCTTTTACTTCGATGTCCTCCGTCCCGTAGGCGATAGCGTTGGGCGGGGTGCTCACCGGTAGTGCCATGGCTAGAGAACATGCCAGTGCTATAGATGCCATCACGGAGATACCTGCGTTCAGATCCATACCTATGACCACCATTATCGGCGCTAACAAAGCCGCAGTAGCAGTGTTGCTCATGAATGTAGAAAGGACCACCGCGATGGCGGCAAAAATACCTATGACCATCACCAAGCTAAGTAAGTCGTGTTCGATAAGACCTACGATCCATATATCCAAACCCGTGGATGAGATGGCATTGCCCAAAGACAGTCCACCGCCCATCAAGAGCAGGACATCCCAGTTCAATCCGAGGAGATCCTCTTTACCCAGTATACCCGTGCTGAAGAACGCTATAGGGGGTATCAGGGCGATTATCCCAGGATGTTGAAAGATATCCCCTATCACTTCTACTGAAGAGCTCAACCACAATGAAACCGTCAAGAGAAATATCAGGAGTATGAATTTGTGTTTTTTTGAAAAACCATCGTTAGAACTTTTTTCCACCTCGATCTTCAGTTCTTTGATGGAAGGTTTGAAGGAGAAGTAGAGCAGCCCATAAGCGAATACAAGCATGACCATCGTCAACGGTAGCGCTATTATCATCCAGTCCAAGAAACTGACCGTGAAACCGAAATTTGACAATTCATCTATTATGATGGCGTTGGGCGGGGTACCGATAGGTGTACCCATACCCCCTATATTCGCAGCGAAAGGGATACCCAATATCAGGGCTTTCTTGAATCTCTCCTCCTTCGGTATCTGTTGATATATGGGTAGAGCTAAAGCGATCATCAGAGCGGTGGTGGCCGTGTTCGACATCCACATGGACAAGAAAGCCGTGGTACCCATGAGTGCAAGCATAACTTTTCCAGGAGATCTTCCGGCCCTATCCAATATCGCATCAGCTATCTTGAGATCTAGATCATATTTATTCAAGGCTGCAGCTAGAACGAAACCTCCCAAGAACAGAGCTATTATCGGGCTGAAGAAAGGTGCAAGGGTCTCATCAGCCCTTATCGTTTTCTCGCTTATGAACAATACCTGAAAAAGGACTATGATCAACGAGGTTGCATAGAGCGGGATCGATTCCGTTATCCAAAGGATAGCTGCCAGAAGGAGTATTCCCAAAGCCGCCCTCATATCGCCATTCAGATCTTTCAACGCACCAACGGGGAATAGGTAAACTAAAAAGAACAATATCAAACCTAGAGCGACGAATGCGATCTTCCTTTTTTGACTGAGTAGGACCTTCATCGGCTCTGGGGGTTTTTCGAAATCCATGAACACAAACCTGTTCATTGCTGCTATCTGCGAGGGTTATATATACTTTTCAACCACGCCTTTCCACGGCCGCATCGTACGTGTTCTGGAGCAGTGAAAGAACGGTCGTTGGTCCGACTCCTCCAGGGACAGGGGTTATCTTGGAGACTTTTTCTTTCACCTCATCATATTCCACATCTCCAACTATCTTTCCGCTTTCCAGCCTGTTCATCCCCACGTCTATTATCACCGCTCCTTCCTTTATAATATCTTTATCTATAAGATGAGGGACACCGGCTGCACTGATCAATATATCGGCTTCGGAAATATGCTTTCCAGAATCTTCTGTGAATTCGTGTACTATTTTGACCGTAGCATCTCTGTTCAGCAGTAATATAGACATGGGCTTCCCGACGATGTTGCTGTGACTCACGACGCAGGCTTCTTTCCCTTTTAGATCGATATCTTCGTGATCGAACATGGTCAGTATACCCTTAGGGGTGCACGGTATCCTGTATTCATCACCGAGCATCATCTTCCCGAGATTCACCGGGTGCATGCCTTCTACGTCCTTGACCGGGTCTATCTTTTTGATGAATTCTTTTGCATCTAAGTCACGCGGTAAAGGCATCTGGATCAATATCCCGTCTACATCTTCGTCGTTGTTCAACTTGTCGATCTTTTCCAATATCTCTTCCCTGTTAACGTCCTCCCCGTAACGGTGTGTCTTCGTCTCGATTCCCACTCTTTTACATCCTCTGTTCTTCACACCTAGGTATATCTTCGAGCCCTCGTCCTCTCCAGCGAATATGGTGTGTAGCACCGGTGGAGTTTTCATCTTATCGATCTTTTCTTTCAGTTCCGCCTCTCCCTTGTCAGCTATCTTCCTTCCATCGATCTTTTCTCCGGTCATCTTTATCGCCTGATCTGAACTCTCGGTATAACGGCTAATCGAACTACAGATAAAAATCACTTGCGGACGATCTACCTAAAATTAAGATTATATCCAACCGGAGTAACTGTCGGCTTCCATCTCTTTGACCATCTCCTCCGCTCTGAGGATGATCTCGGCGACTTTGATGCCTTTAGGGGTCAAGGAGAATGTTTTTTTGCGGAAGGGTCTCCTCTGTTCTACGATATTTACAAAACCCAAACTTTCGAGTTCTTTCGCTCTCTGGACTACTCCTTGATAGTAGGAAGATATCTCTTTAAGGTGCGACGTCGTGGCTTCCTCTCGATCATACAAAAAGAGGAATATATCGATGACGTATTGTTTCCCGAGGATATTTTCTGGTTTCATTTTCCTGATTTCTCCATTACTTATTACGTTATACTTAATCTTAAACCTTTCTCTATTTTTAAACCCAGCATATCACTATTTCAAATTTTGTTCTTATGGATGTATTCTTCAG
>CAZFVW010000166.1:0-4121 GCA_964522285.1 uncultured Thermoplasmata archaeon
AACCGGTATGCTGAAAACCGTTTTCCTGACCCGTTTCAGACACGGGTGTCATCTCACCCAATACCTTTAACTCCCTCAATATCGGAATATGCTCATCACTGGTTCTTAATCGTGCATAGCCGATTATAATATTATTTTCCCCCAATTCTAAGTAATGTTCTATCCCACCTGAAGCCTCGTACTCTATTTTTGATAAATTGATATTACTCCGATCTACATCTCCTTCTGAATGTCCTACTTCTCTACATCTAATACAATCACAATTGAGCCCTTTTTCCTCCATAGCTTTTTTCGCATACTGCCTTAGATTGCTCTTCTTAACACCTGCATCTACTAGTGGTGAGGGTACGTCCCTTTGAACTCTCTGGATCCGCACGTAAGGCGGTACGATATCCTTCATCTCAGCGACCAATCCTGCTGCTTCTTCAGTGGACAATGGTGTATATTCATCCCTTTCCCACATCTCATACAATTCAGTACCTTTTATAACAAGTGTTGGATAGATCTTTAACATATCTGGTTGGAATCTCTGGTCACCGAATAAATTCTTGAAATCCTCGATATCTTCTTCTGGTGTAGAACCTGGTAATCCTGGCATCATATGATAGCAAACTTTGAGTCCACGGTTTTTTGCTAGTCTAGTCGCTTCTATGGTATCCTGGATGGTATGGCCCCGGTTTATATTTTCTAGAACTTCATCACTCAAAGTTTGGACACCTAATTCAACTCTCGTAGCTCCGAGTTCGAGCATCCTATCCAATTCACTTTCTTTACAGTGATCTGGTCTCGTTTCGATAGTAAGTCCAATACATCTGATATCCGCTCTCTCGTTGATGTTATGGGCTTCTTTGATGTTCTCTGAAGATCTACCGTTCAATCCGTCGAAACAACCCTTTGTAAATTCCTTCTGGTACTCCCAATCTCTAGCTGGAAAAGTGCCTCCCATTATGATCAGATCAACCTTATCGGTTGTATGGCCGATGGCTCTGTATTGTTTGAGTCTGTCTTCGACCTGTTTTTGCGGATCGAAATCGTTCCTTTCGCCCCTTAAAGCGGCGGGTTCTTTACCCGTATATGATTGTGGGCTGGGCTCTTCCTTCAACGGACCTCCAGGACACATTATGCACCTTCCATGCGGGCATTCAGCAGGTGAAGTCATCACTGCTATGACGGTAACTCCGGATTTTTTTCGCGAAGGTTTCCTCTGGAGAACATCAATAACATCATCTTTTTTTATCTCATCGAAATCATCGACTTTTCCCAGGATATTTGCATTGCTAGGTAGTTCAGCGATACCATATTTCTTGCAGTAGTTCATCTTTGCTTTCTGTAGTTCTTTTGTTGATGAAATCTTACCCGATCGGATATCCCTGAGTATATCTTCGAAATAATCCATCTGTGGAATTATTTTGACCGCAGGTATAACTAATTTTCCTAAGAAATCAATCGAAAATGATAAATAAACCAGTCTATCATTCCATCCTCCCAATATATCAGGGCTCATAGTCTAGTCCGCAGGGAACAAGTTCCCTACGCTCACCAACCTAAGGTTGGTTCGTGGTTAACACCACTATCCTATTCGCAACAAAAAGGGCTCATAGTCTAGTTGGTTATGACGTCGCCTTGACATGGCGGAGGTCGCCGGTTCGAATCCGGCTGAGCCCACTAAAAATCAGCGATTTTTAGTGCTCAGGAAAATGCGTCAGCATTTTGTGCGAGCCCACTCCCTACGGTCGTGGTCTCATCCGCATTCGAAACACGAGGAATCCTAGATTCCTCTTGCTCGTTGATTTCCATAGGAAATCAACTCGTCCGGCTGAGGAGTTAAGCTATGCTTAACGAGTTATTGGAAATCGATAGATTTCCGATTGAGCCCATTTTTTTACAAAAAATTTGCAGTTAGAATCTTTGATTCTGACGTGCCCACTATAAATCGTTAGATTTTTGAGGGGTTACGAGAATCCGTTAGGATTGTTGTTGAGCCCACTATAAATCGTTAGATTTTTGTGGGGTTACGAAAAAACGTCAGTTTTTTGGTAAAGCCCACTCACTCTTCTTTATTCTCCTTCCTGGAAAGCAGCAGTTTAAGAACTGAGTATATGCCGAAGAACTGCTTCAATTTCGTAGATACCATCTCTCGGGCGCTCTCTTCATCGTTGATAAGATATTCTTTGGTCCTGATGTGTTCGTTGATTGAAAGTACACCCTCTTCTTCGAGGTCGTGCAGCCTAGGATATACTGTGCTAGAACTCAATTCGATCCCGAAAATGTTGTTGAGGTCTGACATCAGATCTTTACCCGATGCCCCGTCCCGATTCATTATAAGCAGTAATAAGATCTCTTCGAGACACCAATCTTTTACAGATTCTTTGATCCCTTCTTTTGTGAACAGTTCTTCGATAGAGGAGAATATGTCATGCTCTATGTTCTCAAGATCACCGTGTTTGAAGGCCTCCTCTAATTGTTTAAGTTCATGTATCGCTTCCTCGAACTGAGTGAAATCGTAGAGGGATAACAGTTTTTTATTTTCGATCGGTAAAGTGGAGATAGTAGCATAGATCAGTTTTTCATTATTGTATTTATCGATGAATTTGAATTCGTAGCTTCCCGGGGCTAGGGTTTTGTCGACGTTCTTCAGGTCGTGGTATCTTTTCACTTTGTCGATATCTTCATCTGATACGAACTGATACCATTTCTTTTTTTCTTCGAGTTCATCCTTAGTATAACCTGATAAATCCTCAAATTTTTGATTCGCAAGAGAGATAGTATTATCTTCTTTAAGAGTGACCATCGCTATGCCGAGATTTTCAAATATCGCTCGATATCTTTTTTCATTTTCCCTCAACTGCTTGCGCATACTTTGGCTCTCTTCTTCGGCGCGTTTATGTTTGACTTCCTGTTTAACCGCTTGGGCTAATACTTCGTATTGTGCTATTGGATCACCCCCTTTTCTAAAGTAGCGATCCGCTCCTAGATTAAGAGCCTTCATTGCGATCTCTTCCCTACCCTTCCCAGTAAAAATTATGAATGGTATATCGTTTCCATGTTCTCTAATTTCTTTCAATAATTCCAATCCATCCATCTCAGGCATCTTGTAATCGGAGACGACGATGTCCGCTTCACCATCTTCGAGATACTCTAGTGTTTCCTTACCGGATGTCAAAGGGATGACGTTCATTTCACTGTCATTTTTTTGCAATACATATTTAGCTTGGTCTAAGAACCCCTGGTCGTCATCCACTAATAATATATCCATATTGATGCCTCTCATCACCCCATATCTACTTTGATATTTAATTTTTTAGAATATTTTCTGATAAAAGTATACGTTATAGGTTATATTTATATAGAAAAAAACCGTTTATCCTACATGCAAAGAGGAATTACCACACTGTTAGTCGTACTTATAGTTTTAAGTAATTTTTTAACATTTGTTAACGCTAGTGATATCACGAGTGAAGAGAATAAGATCGATATTACGAACTCCGAACCACAAGTTTTGACCTACACATCTCACGAACCTATCAGGATAGACAATGATACTGATTTTGTTCACCAAGCAGGTTTAGAGGGGTGGCCCGGAAATGGAAGCTCTGGTAATCCCTATATAATATATGATTACGAGATCGACGCTCAGGGAAATCACACTGGCATATATATAGGAAATACAACATTATCTTTCATCATAGATAATTGCTATGTCCATAATCTAAATTTTATATCCACTCCATATTTCAGAGGATCTGGTATTCACTTTTACAATGTAGAAAACGGTAGGATAAATGGAACAAACGTAAATAATGGTTATAACGGGATCACATTGACTAGTTCCGGAGGTAGTGAGATCTCCATGAACAAGGTGGAAAATTCAACGAGCAGCCAGATCGAGATCGATGGAGTTTCGGATAACAATTTGATAGATGCCAATACAGTGATAAACGGGGACAGCTACGGTTTACTGATCAAATCCGAAGGGAACAGTATCACTAACAACACTCTGGAGCAGCAAACAGGTAATCAAATCTACCTCAGAGACGGAGCAGCAAACAATACCATCAGCTACAACACGATAAAAAGTGGGATGTCCTATGGTATCCAGTTATTCAATAACAGTAACGACT
>CAZFVW010000167.1:0-4018 GCA_964522285.1 uncultured Thermoplasmata archaeon
TATATATATCATTTATGTATGCAGTAAATGATGAAACGAAAAGAAAGGGATTTACTTTGGCGATACGAAGAATCTTTCGAGCCTTAAGAGCTCGATCAGTGAATTGAAAATCGATGATCTTACCCCGGTCGATGCATTTGAAGTGATCAGGTGTAAATATCCCGGCAATAGTTTTTTATTGGAATCCATAGAGGGACCTGAAAAGATCGCAAAATACTCCTTCATAGGTTTTGACCCCATTTTTGATTTAAAAGCAAAGGGGAATACGGTTGAGCTTAACGGTGAGAGTAAAACCGTCGACGACTCTTACGAATTTTTAAGAGAAAAATTTTACCAGTTCGAAGCAGGGAGCGTTGATTTTTTACCCTTTTCATCGGGTATGGTAGGATATTTTTCTTATGACATAGTTCGATGTTTTGAATCGTTACCTGACAGTACTATCGATTCGTCATGTCTTCCGGATTATCATTTTATCATCCCCTCTCAGATTCTGTGCTTTGATCATATCCATGATAATTTGTTTCAGATATCACATGTCCACTCAGATGATGTTAGTAGTTTGATCAGCAACACTCGAAGGGAAACTGAAGGTTTATCGATACAAGGCATCGAATCGCATACTTCCCAGAACGATTACCATCACTCAATAGAAAAGGCAAAAGAATACATCAATCAAGGTGAAATATACCAGGTTGTCCTATCCCGGAGAATGAAAGCGGATTTTCAAGGAGATGTGATAAACTTATACAGGAGATTAAGAACGATCAATCCATCGCCCTATCTTTACTATTTGAACTATGATGAAACGGATATCATAGGTTCTTCACCAGAGATGCTGGTGAAGCTGGAAGGTGAAGAGCTTGTAACCAGGCCACTTGCGGGAACAAGGAAAAGATCCTCTGACCCTGAAGAGGACGAAAGATTCAAACTGGATATGATTTTAGATGAAAAGGAAAGAGCGGAACATCTGATGTTGGTGGACCTCCATCGTAACGATATGGGTAGGGTTTCCGAATACGGCACTGTCAAAGTTAACGAGCTCATGGGTGTTGAAAAATATTCCCACGTACAGCACATGGTTTCAAATGTAACTGCTAATCTAAAAAAGGGTAAGGATTGTTTTGATGTTTTCAAAGCTTGTTTCCCAGCAGGTACCGTTACCGGCGCACCAAAAATTAGGGCGATGGAGATCATCGATGAGTTGGAAAGAGAAAGGAGAGGACCTTACGGTGGTGCAGTCGGTTATTTTGATTTTTCTGGGAATATGGAATTTGCCATCAATATTCGGAGTATTTTTACCAAAGGAACTCACGCCTATGTTCAGGCGGGAGCTGGAATAGTTGATGACTCCGTACCTGAAAAAGAGTATTTAGAAACAGAAAACAAGATGAGAGCGATGATCGAATCTCTGGAGGTTGAATAGATGCAGCGTATACTTATCATAGATAACTATGATTCATTCGTTTATAACCTTGCTCAGTATTTTGGAGAACTTGGTTGTGAGACTATAGTTGTCAGGAATGATCTGTCACTTGATGATGTGCTTAGAATAAATCCCGACAAGATAGTGATCGGCCCGGGGCCGGGCAGACCGGAGAATGCAGGCGTTTCACTACCTATAATCAAAAAATTGGGATGTAGTCTCCCGATCTTAGGCATCTGCTTAGGTCACCAGGCGATAGCACACATTTATGGTGGCAAAGTCATCAGAGCAAAGCGACTACTACATGGTAAATCAAGCACCATCTACCATGATAATGGCGGATTGTTCTCCAATTTACCGCCTTCTTTCAATGCTGTCAGATATCACTCATTAATTGTAAGCACTGAAGAGTTCCCAACGGACTTGAAGGTGACCGCAGAGACGGAATCTAATGAGATCATGGCTCTCATGCACAAAAAATATCACATTTATGGGCTGCAGTTCCATCCCGAGTCAGTGATGAACGAACATGGAAAACAGATATTGAAATCGTTTTTGGAGGTGAAAAAATGATAAAAGGAGCTATTAAGAAGATCAGTAGTGGACATGATCTTTCGGAGACCGAGACCTATCGGTCGATGTACGAGATAATGGAGGGTAGAGCTTCGGAAGCTCAGATATCGAGCTTTTTGACAGCCCTGTCCATGAAAGGAGAGACCGTTGACGAGATATATGCATGCGTAAAAGTGATGAGAGAAAAGGCTCACGGCATCGTGGTACCATACGAGGCGGTGGACCTGTGCGGTACTGGTGGCGATGGTATGGGAACCTTCAACGTCAGTACGATATCGAGCTTGGTGGTGGCTGCCGCCGGCGTACCGGTAGCAAAACACGGCAATCGAAGCGCATCTAGTAACTCCGGTTCAGCAGATCTGATGGAATACATGGGTATCAACATAAATCTGGGTCCGAAAGAGATCGAAAGATGTATCGATGAAATAGGGATAGGATTCATCTTCGCACCCAATTTTCACCGGGCTATGAAATACGCCATGACTCCTCGGCAGGAGATCGGTATCCGTACTCTTTTCAACCTGATCGGTCCGCTGTCGAATCCAGGAGATGTAAAACGGCAGCTTATCGGCGTCTGCGAGCCGAGACTGACGAATCTTTTCGCTAGGGTGTTGAGGAGATTCGAAATAGAACGTGCCATGATCGTACATGGGTCGGGCCTTGATGAGTTGACGTTGACTGGTCAAAATCAGATAACTGAGTTGAATGACAGATCTATACGATCATATACACTTGAACCAAAGGATATCGGCCTGAACGAGATAACTGTCAAGGACATCAGGGCAGCCGGTAGAGAGGAGAACGCAGATATAGCTTACTCTATCCTAGAGGGGGAAAAGAGTCCCTATAGGGACATGGTATTGTTGAACGCAGCTGCTACAATCTACATCGCAGACAGCGCTTCCACCATCTCTGAAGGTATCAAACTCGCAGAGGAGACCATCGACTCCGGAAGGGCGAAGGAGAAACTGCATTCTCTTGTTTACTATACACAAAAGATCGGTGATGATCGTGGACCTTGAGAGTGAACTAGGACCGGTGGTCGCTGACATAATCCATTCCAAGGTGAAAGCTATCGGGAAAAACGATGAAAAGATGTACGCTTCGTTGAAAGAAAATGAGGGTATCAGTGTGATCCCCGAGATCAAGCTTGCATCTCCAGACCATGGTGAATTAGGAGACCGCCAGCAGGTATCACATCTGTGTAAGGTATATGAGGAAGAAGGCGGCAGGGCTATCTCCGTACTAACGGAGCCGTCTTATTTTAATGGATGTATTGATTATCTTTCTGTCGTAAAGAAAAATACTACTCTTCCGATACTCGCAAAGGGATTTCATTTCGATATATCCCACCTAGTGGAATGTGTTTTTCACGGGGCGGATTCGTACCTTTTACTTACACGAGTATTAAGAACATTGGACAAAAATCTATATGATCATATACACTTGGGCTATGCCCTTGGTATGGAACCGTTCGTAGAAGTAAGTAATTCGAGGGAACTCAATGCCGCTCTCAAGATACACCCAAAGATAATCGCTGTAAACAATCGTAATATATACGGTGATTTGTCCATAGATTATGAACGTATCAAAATATGCCGACATGTTCCGAAAGACATAGCTGTGGTGAGTGCTTCAGGGATAAGTTCTGCCGACGACATCGAGAGGCTATATGAATTATCGGATGGTCGTATCGATGCCGTACTCGTTGGTTCATCCTTGATGAAGACTGATTCACCTCGTGAAAAACTCAGAGAGTTGGTAGATGCAGGATGTGCTTTAAGGTGAAACCTATCGTGCAGATATGTGGGATCAGATCCAAAGAGGACGCCCTCATGTGTGCTTCTCTAGGAGCTGATGCCCTAGGTTTCGTCAACGTTGAAGGACGCTCTCGATCTTTATCATTGGATCGGATCAAAGGTATCGTTGAAAAAACAATTCCGGAGGTATCGACCACTTTGATCACCTTTTCCGATGACCCGGAAGAAATAATCCGATCTGCGGGGTACACAAACGTAGATG
>CAZFVW010000168.1:0-4015 GCA_964522285.1 uncultured Thermoplasmata archaeon
AGAACCTGCTGATGCCAGTATCAGTCCGAAAAAGAACGAGAATGTGATCGCGGTATACTCATCTAAAAAGAATTCGATGAACCTAGCTAGTATGAGCGACGCGGTGCCGATACCTATCAATAAAGGAACAAGGAATGGAAAATCGATATCGGATATCTTCTGCTTGAAATCATCTCCTTCACCCTTAAGCAATAATATAGGTGATCTGAGGGGTATCGAGTTTATCGCAGATATCAATCTTTCATATATACCCAATATAAGGGCTATGGTCCCGCCTGAGACGCCTGGTATTATGTTAGCCAGACCCATCAAGATGCCTTCGAAGACCCTTTTCAGGAATTTATCTGTTTTCATCTTTCAGTGGCTTAAAAACGAAGGATGTTATATTACTTTTCTTACAAGATCTCTGTTAGTTGAAGAGATTAAATATTAATAAACACACTGTCATTGAGGCCCGATGGGCCCTGAGATAGGTTTATGGACTATTTCGCTGATCGTCGGTGTGGTCTTCCTCGTCAAAGGAGCCGATATACTCGTTGAAGGAGGCGGAAAGACTGCAGCCTATTTTGGAGTCCCAGCGATAGTCATCGGTTTAACACTGGTATCCTTCGGAACTTCACTCCCAGAACTAGCCTCGAGTTTGAATGCTATTTCAAAAGGAAAGGAAGGGATATCACTGGGTAATGTTATCGGATCCAATATCGCTAATGTCTTGTTGGTTTTGGGTGTTAGCACTCTTATAAAACCCATCTCCGTGGAGAGGATCATAATAAAACGTGAAGTTCCGATAATGTTCGCAGCTATGGCGCTGTTGGTGGCCTTTTCTTCTGGTTTGGTCATCGAGAGATGGGAAGGTGCGATATTATTGATCGCCTTCGTAGCCTACGTATTATTCTTCCTCTGGATAGCCATAAAATCGGATGAAAGGGCTCTGATAAAGGAGGAGATAAAGAACGAGGATTACGCCAGGGCTGAAGGTTATGACCCGAAGATCAATGTAACGAAGATAGTCCTGGGCATCATCGGCGTGATCATCGGTTCAGAACTTATGATAAGAGGGGCGATCTTTTATACCACAGAATTCGGCCTATCTGAAGGTGTGGTGGGCCTTTCTATAGTCGCACTGGGCACTTCCTTACCAGAACTAGCGGCATCGGGCATGGCTTCTTATCGTGGCGAATCAGACATCTCGGTGGGCAACGTGATCGGCTCCAATAGTTTCAATATATTGATGGTCGTCGGGGTATGTGCAGTTTTCTCACCTTTAACGTTCTCCCCAGAGATACTCCCCAATATGATGATCATGATCGCTGTCAGCGTGGTTTTAACAGTCTTTATGTATACCGGTAAAAGATTATCCCGGTTAGAAGGAGGGGTCATGCTCGCAGGATATTTCATTTACATCGCTTACCTCTTCTTATACTGAGTTGGTCAATAGCCTATGGAGAACATCTTTTTATTTTTGATTATAAGGTAAAGTGAAATAAGAGATAGAGTGAATGCTATCATCGAGAGGAAGCACCCTTGAAAACCGTATCCTGATTTGGGTCCCATCTGTCTTAATGCCAACCAAAAGATGGAATTCAACGCCCCGAAAAACGCGCCCACTGATGAGAGAGCGAATGAGTGCTTTTTGATACAGCTCCAGGCACCGACGATAAGGAAGATCATGAAGACAACCCCTGCTAAACCGAGCCCCATCATGGTCGCCTCTTCCATGGTGGAGGGAATTATGAACATGGTAGTTCTAAGAGCGTAAAGCTCGATGAAAAACAATCCCACGATAACGAACATCAAGGCACCGCTTATCTTCAGGAGATAATCCTTACCAAAACCTCTCCGGAGAGGGGAATACAGACCGTCGTAAAGTTCCCAATAGTAATCCACCTCTTTTACCCGGGAGGGATGTGCTTCTTCATCATACCTATATTTACAGTAAGGGCAGACAACGTCGTATCGTTTTTTTTCGTCCGCCTTCACGTAAAATTTATTTCTACACCGTGGACACCACGTCGAGAGGTATTTCATCAGATGTAGATATCGGGTCAGCGCATTAAATTTTTTCCATATGCTAAATTTTAGAGAAAACATATTTAATATGGTAGGCAGATTATACCCTACCTTGAACAAAGAAACCTTCCCTGCCGGCCTGAAGATCCAGGAAAAAGAGGGTCCGGGCGAATTGAATACCCAACTCTCGAAACTCAAAAAATATTCCTTCAACGGATATATCTACATAGAGGCAAAGGAACAACTGAAAGGATACATCACATTGAAGGATGGCAGACCTAGGAATGCGATAATAATCACACCCTCTAACAAAGAGATCTTCGGCGGGGATGCATTAAAAAAGATCAGAGGTTGGGATGATTTTGAGGATATAAGGATAGAAGTCCACACCAATATCGATATAGATAAACTGATATCAGAAATAGGGGGGAAGATCACCGAGGAAGAGATAGAGTCTCAAGAAGAGGTTTTATCAGAAATAGAAGAAGAGCCCGAAGTGGAAAAAGAGCTCGAAGAAGAGAAAGAAGTAAATGAAGAAGAGGAGAAGGAAAAAATAGAGAAAGAATATCACGAGAAGGAGCTAGAGGAGAAAGAGATAGAAGTTTATGATATGGTGATCAAAGAGGGGAAGAATAAAAAGGAAACCAAGAGAGGCCCCTTCACAGAAAATTTTTCTTTCGACCATTTCGTAGTCGGGCCCAATAACAAGTTCGCCTTCGCTGCCGCGATGGAGGTGGCAAAATCTCCTGGAAGTGAATTTAATCCGCTCTTTATCACGAGCCCAGCGGGATTGGGCAAAACCCATCTTTTGAAGGGTATCGGCCGATATATAGAACAGAGTCGACCTGATTTAAGACTAAGATATACCACTACTGCAAAACTCGCTTCAGATCTTTCCAAAGAGTACTCAAAAGAGAACGCAAATGAGATCAAAAACGATTACTATAAAATCGATGTTCTTCTTTTGGACGATGTCCAATTCTTGGCAGGTCGTGATGAACTACAGGAAGAGATCTTTCACATATTCAACGAAGTAAAAACCAGTAAGGGCCAGATCGTGCTTTCTAGCGACAGGCCGCCTGAAGAGATCCCCACCCTCGAGAACAGGTTGGTATCCAGGTTCAAATCGGGCTTGGTCGTAGATATTAGTTCACCTACTTATGAAACCAGGTATGAGATAATAGAAGACAGGTTGGATGATTCGGAAGTTTCCCTGAACGATGAGGTCAAGGAATACCTAGCGAAGAACGTTACCAAGAATATAAGAGAACTCCAAGGTGCGTTGAACAGGATCCTCGCCTTCTCTTCACTCCTGAAACAGGAGATCACATTGGAATCCGTAAAACAGAGTTTAGCGGGTCAGGTAAAAGAGAAAGAAATGGGGTCTGAGGAAGAAGCGGTCGAATTCAAAGAAGGAAGGAGTTATCTTGTAGAGGAGGAGAGAGCGGATAAAGGCTTCAAGGTGTTCCGCGATTTTAAGGACGGTAAAAAGAAATATATTTTTTCAAGGATGAACCCTTCCAGGATAAAGGAAGACTTCGACATAGGTGGTGCTGAAGTTTACTGGCTCACCGGTAAAGAAAGCGGAGATTTTGATACTATTTCACCGAACCTGGAAAGTTTAACATGGCAGCTAGAAGAAGTTTTATCCGACGATTCGTTTATATTACTCGATGGATTGGAGTACCTGATAAGCAATTCCGGTTTTGATGCGACTATCCAGTTCCTTAGGCACATGGTAGACACCGTTTCTGAATCCGGAGCGATATTCGTTCTTACAGTCAGTCCAAAAGCTCTAGAACGCAGACAGATCAGTATCTTGGAAAGAGAGATGGAAGTGATCTCGTTTACCGAAGAATGAGCTACGAAATTTATTTATCAAAAAGATTCGTTACTGAAAGTATTCAAATCAAAAAGGGTAGAGATAAATGGTTGAAGAAAAAAAGAAGGTAAATATCCTGGGTGATGCGGGAGTGGGAAAAACATCTCTCATAATCCGTTTCGT
>CAZFVW010000169.1:0-4005 GCA_964522285.1 uncultured Thermoplasmata archaeon
TCTTCGGATCTAGTTCAATGACAAGTGCGACTCCCCCCGCCATCTTTATGGATAGGGGCTGCGCGCCACCCATACCTCCCAGACCGCCGCTCACGCAGAGTTTACCTTTTAGTGTTCCGTCAAAGTGTTTTTTAGCCAGCGCGGCGAAGGTCTCGTAGGTCCCCTGGATGATACCTTGAGTTCCTATATAGCACCATGAACCGGCGGTCATCTGTCCGTACATTATCAGTCCCAGGTCTTCAAGTTCGTAGAATTTCTCCCAGTTCGACCACTTCGGGACTATGTTGGAGTTGGCTATGAGAACTCTAGGTGATTTTTCATAGGTCTTGAACACGGCTACCGGTTTACCGCTCTGGACAAGGAGGGTTTCGTCGTTATCGAGTTCCTTAAGAGTCTCGACGATCTTGTCGTAGCACTCCCAGTTCCTAGCGGCTTTACCCGACCCTCCGTAAACTATCAGGTTATCCGGGTCTTCCGCATTTTCTAAGTTGTTCATCAACTGTCTCAACATCGCTTCCTGCTTCCACCCTTTACAGTTCAGTTCCGTCCCCCTTGGTGCTTTTATCTCTGTCATCGTAACACGCTCCTGTATATTTTTGGATAGTAAAAAAAGATTTTGGGGGTGTTGGGAAGTGTGTAGATTTGTATCCGTAGAAAATCCCTCTATTCGAAGATAAACATACCTTTACTCGGTTCTATAAAAGTCTATGAGTTCCTTTATTCTACTAAATCTTCTTTCGATTAAGTTTTTATAGTTCAATATAAAGTATATATCGTGGTGAAAAAGATGACAGAACCGGAAAAAGAAATAGAAGAAAATTACACGTATAATAAACAACAATTGATCGAATTTCTAGAAAAACTAAAGGGTGAGATTGAAGCGGGCGAAATAAATATCGGAAAGGAACTAGTTGATATACCGGAATACGATATGGATGTGGAATATGGCTTTAAGATCGAAAAGGGCCAAAAAGAGATAGAACTCGAAATAAAATGGAAGAAATAAGAAGTATACTTTTAGCTTATAAGCAGGTAATCGTTCCTACTTGACAATATCATTCACACCAGCGGCATCAGTTCAGCCCTTGGATGCTCTCCTTCACTCAGATACACGTTGTAGATCTCGGTGTTCGGTTTCTCCCCGTACATCAGCAGAGTGTTGTAATAACTAGATATCTTGATATGAGTATCGGAGATGTACCTGGATTTGTCTTTGAAGGTGAACCCGGGCCCCATCAGTCCTATGGTCAGAGCGCTGTTCTCTCTCATCACGTCTATAACGTCTTTAGCTATCCTCAATCTTGAAGACACACCGATGTCTTCCCCACCCACGGAGTGTTCCAACCTGATCCAGTCACATATAGTCAATATCGGACCCTTGGTTTCGTACCTCAGTTCCTTGTAAGCTTCGTTGAATTTTCTTATGTAATATTCAGGTTTCCTATCTACGGAGTTCTCATCTACACCGAAGTCCAATATCTTGATGTTCTCGTACTCGTTTTTATCAAGCAGTTCGTGTGCCCATTTATCCAGGATATACTCGCCCTTGCCGCTGCTGGGCATCACCAGTACACCTCTGCCCTGGGTCAAGAAGTTCTCCATAGTGGGTCCGAATAGATACATCTGACCGATGAACGGGATGCTGTCCCCGACCTCGATAACTACAAGCCCGTTCCTGGGATATCCGCCACCCAAGACCCGGTCCATATCTTCGGATCCTGTAGAAAAGAGTTTTTTTTCCCAGTGTTCAGTCCCCTCACCGTCCTTTATAGGTGGATGTTTATCATGGAAAGTCGGTATGATCGGATCTAGTTGTTTGAAGTATTTGAATTTACCTTGCTCGAGTGTGAATATATAAACTGGACGATCTATCTTAACACCTCTCAACTTGTTGAGATACAGGAATCTAATTCTTCTACCATCCCTCTCGGACTCCTCCATCCTAACGACCCCGTCCACGAGATAATCCATCTTGGTGTATTTTTCCGACTCCAAAACCAGTATAAGATTGACTCTAGACCTCTCAACCAGGTCTTTCTGAAGCGTCTTTATAAGGTCGTGAGGTTCTATCTCGTACCTCTCAGCCAATGATTCCAAACTGTCAATTATGAAAAGGGTCGATTCGGGTAATCTCGCTTCGACCCTGTCGTAGATGTACTCGAGTTCGGTCATGACTTCTTCCTTCTGGAGACTTGTCAGCATAGAGCGACTCACGGTGTTCGGAGGTTCGACTTCTTCTTCGATACCGCCCCTCATCTCGGTCAACAACTTCCGAGCGGATTCGACCTGTTCTTGGTCACCCTGCTTCTCGGCGATCCTCTTAGTGATATCTCCACCTTCTGATCCGAGGGCCTTCAAGAACTCGTGACTAGCGTCTATCAAGTTCTCCCTGATATCTTTCTTTTTCAACCAATCGAACTGGCTGTACAGAGATTGATTTGAGACCCTGGTCGAAAAATAGAATGAATTCTCGATCTCACCTATCTCCTCCAGCATGGTCAGGCTCATGATGGTCTTACCCACACCCGCATGACCTTTTATCATAAGCGACCGTCCTACATCCGAATCGAAGAAATCGTAAACCTCTTCAGGTAACTTTCGGTAGTTCATAAGATCAACCCCAATTTTCACGGAGATGTTCGATGGCATCGTCCATACTATCCAAGACTTCACCGAAGTTATCGATAGAATGAGTCCGGAGAACAAGTATATGCTCCCGATCCACCTTACTTATCACTGTATCGCCATCTTCCGCCCTGATAACTATCCTATCGGGCTTCTTCTTCTGCAGGTGCTCGTTAGCCGTATTAGCTGCTCCATATATGGTCGCTGACATGATGCCGAAAGTTTCCAACTGTAATCCACCCACCTCTCCGGCACTTGCGATTATATTACCGTCTTTCTTGGTCAAACAAATGATATCTATCTGCGGGGTAGCCCCCAACTTTTTCAAAGTATCAAGCACGACTGCATTAGGCATCTTAATATCCCCTTTTATCTACCTCTATAATACAACTTAGTAAATTAAATTTTCCATCAATTTATCAATACTTTTGAGAAACTTTCAGAAATATCCTCTGGCATAAGGCCCCAACTCTTTTCCTCGAAGGCCTCCTCGCCAGCTCTACATGTTATGTAAGCACCGAGTCTAGCGGCGTTGAATGGGTCCATACCCTTGGCCATCAGACCGCCTACAGCACCGGCCAGCGTGTCTCCAGTGCCGCCTACCGTCATAGCCGGCGTACCGAAATCGTTCTTTTTCTTTCTCTCACCATCGGATATATAGTCCACTTTTCCCTTCAGAAGAACTGTGAACCCGTGCTCTTCAGCGTAATCGTCTACGGCCTTCTCGACATCTCCTTCGGAACCGGCCAGCATCTTGAACTCCCCCCGATGAGGCGTTATCACTGTTCCAGCATCGACCTTTGACTCATCACCTTTTAGGGCTTTAAGCCCGTCGGCGTCTACAACTGCGGGAATATCCACCTGGTCCAATATATCCACAACGGCCTTTTTTGTCTCTTTTCTTTCACCGAGACCCGGGCCTATCACCAACGCGTCACATCTTTCAGACAACTCGATCACTTTTTCCACGTGTTCTGGTTTCAACACCCTGCCTTCGAGGCTTTCGACGATGAAACTGGGAGAATATCCTGCTACCACGTCGTAGATCTGATCTGGTACAGCTAAAAATACCAGGTCCGCCCCGATACGATAGGCGGCTTTTCCACAGAGAGCAGGCGCACCGGTATACGGTCCACCCCCGACCACCAATACGGCACCGTTATCCCACTTGTGCGAATCATCATCTGGCCTTGGATACAAAAGCATCTCACCGGGGCCAGTGTATTCACCGGCTTCTTCTGGTATCCCGATATCCACCACTACGATCTCACCACAGTTCCTCTCTTTCATACCTTCTTTAACAGCGTGAAAAGTCACGGTCAGTTCGGGCTCGACTTTCATGTCAGCACCTAACCCACTAGGTAGATCTATGGAAATCAA